>NZ_CALETC010000272.1:0-1697 GCF_937920065.1 Acetomicrobium mobile | reverse complement strand
AAGATCCGTGGTCAACGATCCTCTATACGAAAGAAAAAACACGGGCGATAATACCCCTGCAATAGTGCATTGTAGGTTAGTTAGCGGAAATGAAGTGAAATTTACCGTAGTTCCTAAGGGCATGGGAAGCGAAAACGCCTCAGCTTTGGCCATGTTATCGCCCGCCGATGGTCAAGAGGGAGTCATCAATTTCGTGAAAGACACAATAGCACAAAAGGGACAAAACGCTTGCCCTCCCCTCGTTGTGGGCGTTGGCATCGGAGGCAATTTTGAAAGCGCGCCCATTTTGGCTAAAAGGTCGTTGCTCAGGCCCACAGGCAGCAGAAATGCAGATGCTCGTTACGCGCAGTTGGAGGAAAAACTTCTTGAAGAGATTAACGGTTTGGGCTTGGGTCCGGGAGGATATGGAGGAAGAATTACGGCTCTTGACGTTCACGTTGAGTTTATGCCCACTCACATCGCGGGTTTGCCTGTGGCCGTAAACGTTTGTTGTAACGCCCTGCGGCATGCAAGCGGCCATCTATAGGCCCTTTTTAGGAATGCCTGCTTTGGATGCCTTTAAAAACAAAAAGCATGTTGCCTTCTTTGATGGCTTATGTTATTTAAATAATAAAGTAGGGGTAATGTTTTCGGATGTAAGGTCTTGAGGTTTTAATTTTTCGAAAACGCTAATTTGAATTGATCAGGAGATCTTGGATGAATGTAAAGGTTAAAAGAATAAAAACTCCCTTGAAGGATGAGCTTGTCAAGAGTTTGCACATGGGGGATAGGGTATTGTTATCCGGTTTTGTTTATACAGCTCGCGATGCAGCGCATGAAAGGATGTTGAAGGCAATAAGACAGGGTGATCCCCCTCCCTTTGACCTTCGAGGCCAGGTTATCTATTACGCAGGTCCTGCTCCGGCGAAGCCGGGCGCACCCGTTGGATCCATTGGGCCGACCACGAGTGGACGCATGGATAAATATGCACCGGTGCTCATTGAAATGGGTTTAAAAGGCATGATCGGCAAAGGAAAAAGGAGCGAACCGGTGATTGCCGCGATAAAATCTCATAAAGCGGTGTACTTTGGCGCAACCGGGGGAGCAGCAGCTTTGTTGGCTATGAAAGTAAAATCTTCCAAGGTGATAGCCTACGAAGACCTGGGACCGGAGGCCATTTATGAGATATTAGTAGAGGATTTTCCTTTGTTGGTGGTAACAGATTCCGAGGGCAACGACTTATATTCCTTGGGGCCTGAAAAATGGTCTGCCCTTAAGACGACAGAGGAGGACAAAAGGTCATGAATTCAAAAAACGGCAGCCCAACGATCGGACTGACCTTGGGTAGTGGAGCGGCCAGGGGATGGGCTCATATAGGCATACTGAGAGCGCTTGCCGATAGGAACATACATCCCGATATAGTTTGTGGGTGCTCCATGGGCGCCCTGGTTGGAGGATTTTATGCAGCTTTAAAGCTTGACGAATTGGAAGAAGCTTCTTATTCGTTGAGCAAAATGGGCATGTTGAGGATGATGGGTCGTCTTATTTTTCGTGGCGGTTTTTTCGATAACAAGGGAATTATGCAGTGGATACGGGACGTTTTAGGAGACGTAAAGATAGAGGAATTGCCCGTTAAGTTTGGCGCTGTGTCGGTAGACCTTTCCACCGGCATGGAGATATGGATGACATCCGGTGATCTCGTCGAGGCGATCATGGCT
>NZ_CALETC010000271.1:0-1697 GCF_937920065.1 Acetomicrobium mobile | reverse complement strand
TCATATCATCTAAAAAGGCCGAGGAGACTCTTCTCTCGGCCAAGGATATCAAAGAAAAAACATAATAACATGGTTAAAATTGCTTATTTTGCGTCAAGCTCAAACACCTTTATTGCACCAGCTTTAAACTTATCTAAAATATCATCGCTTTTGGCTTCGATGTATAGGCGCACGACATCCTCAGTTCCAGAAGGCCTAAGCAAAACCCATGCTTTGTCGCATATTATTTTCAGGCCATCATCCCTTTTTATTGACAAAACATCCTCTCCACAAAAAGTATTATCTTGCCATTCTCCGATTAAAGCCACCACTTTCTCTTTTTGCTTATGAGTGACATTAAAGTCGATCCTGGTTGATACGTATCTCGCGCCTATTTTGTCATACAAATCATCAAGTAATGCTTTTATAGAACTCTTTGTTTCGCAAGCCACTTTTAAAACCAGAAGGCAGATCAAAATGCCATCCTTTTCGGGCACGTGCCCTGATATAGAAGCCCCGCCTGATTCTTCCCCGGCAAGCAAAACATTTTCTTTTAAAAGCAATTGACTCAGGTATTTAAACCCCACAGGAGTCTCCCAAACAGGTTGACCCGCAAGTTTGGCAATCTCATCCAGCATATGAGTTGTAGCTACAGTCCTTGCCACTCCACCTTTTTTACCTAATTCCAATAGATAAGAGTAAAGAATCGCCAAAATATAATTGGCAGGGTAAAATTCACCATCTACATCGACAATTCCAAAGCGGTCAGCATCTCCATCGGTTGAAAGTCCAATGGCACCTAATTCCTTGGCTTTACATGCAAGTTCCCTTAGCGTTTCCTTTTTTGGCTCAGGGCTCAATCCCGCGAAATCAGGACGCAAATCTTCGTGTATTGCCGTCACTTCAAACCCTGATTCTCTTAAGATTCTCGACAAATACCTTCCACCCACACCGTGCAAAGTATCGATGACTACTTTTTGACCGTTTCCTTCAACTTGAGCCAAGTTTTTTATATGAGATATATAAACATCAGTGGGATCGAAGCATTCTGCATCTTTTTCAAGTATTTTGACATCGGGAGGAGCTGTGGCAATATAGGACTCAATTTTATCAGTTATGCTGGGAATTGCAGGTCCAGCATAGGAAGGAATAAACTTTAGTCCCTGGTAATCCGGGGGGTTATGACTGGCGGTAAACATTATCGCTCCCTCGGCACTTAAATGTTTTACCGCAAATGCACATACGGGCGTAGCTGTAGGACCTTCTAGTGCAACTGGCCGAAGTTTCATGCCTGCCAAGACCTGGCTTGAAATCTTTGCAAACCTTTCCCCCAGGAAACGGCCATCACGTGCCACCAAAAGGGTGGCACCCTCTCCTGATTCTTCAAGGACATATTTGCCTATTGCCCAAGTAACCTTCTTGACATTTTCTACGGTGAAATCGTCAGCTATTATCCCGCGCCACCCGTCCGTCCCAAATTTGATCATTCACGTCACCTCAAATACTTCAGAGGATTAACAGGCGCGTTACCCTTTCTAACCTCAAAGTGCAAATGTGGCCCTGTAGCTCTTCCTGTGCTTCCTACTCTTGCAATGACCTGACCAGCGCTAACTCTCTGACCCCTCTTGACCGATATGCTGCTGCAATGGCCATAAAGGGTCTTGTAGCCTCTCCCATGATCAATTACGACCGTTCGCCCATAACCTCCCATCCATCCG
>NZ_CALETC010000270.1:0-2522 GCF_937920065.1 Acetomicrobium mobile | reverse complement strand
TATTTTGGCAAGCGATTTAACCAAGTCTCCAAGGTCAAAATCACACCCGCTGCCGTAAAGCCCAAGATGCACGCCCGTCAACACAACCTCTTTGCACCCTTGGTTAACTAGACGTTCGACTTCATCTATAACTTCTTGCATATCCCTACTGGTAGGACGTCCTCTCAAAAAAGGTACTATACAATAAGAACAAAAGGAGTCGCATCCGTCCTGCACTTTAACAAAAGATCTTGTATGAAAGCTAACTTTTGATAGCCTAAGGGGATCCCACCTTTCGTCGTGCAACACATCCGTTTTTAAAATTAAAGGCTTTCTTATCCCTCCTTTAATCATGCTAGCTACAATGTTCGTCAACTCCGCCTTCAATCTATTTCCTACGTAAAGATCTGCGCCCAATTCGAGCAGATCCTCATCGGGTCTTCCCTGCACATAACAACCACATAAAACCGTCATGGCTCGGGGAGATTTCCTCTGCATACGCCGCAACGCCTGCCTACACTTTTTCTCCGCCGTCTTGGTCACAGCGCAGCTCACCAACACACCAACGTCAAATTCGCTACCGTCAGCGATGATGGCTCCCTCATTTCGAAAGCAGTCGGCTATCGCCTCAGCTTCGTAAATGTTAGTTCGACATCCTAAACATTTAATCCTTACCTTTACGCCCTCTAAGGATCGCAAGATGACACACCTTCAGCACTCAAAATTATATAGGACAATCCAGCTACCGCCGCAGTGTTTGTCCGCAATATATTCGGTCCCAGTGAAACAGGAATAAAGTCAGCTTTTAAAAACAAAGACATTTCCTCCTCCGTCCAATCGCCCTCGGGACCAACGGCAAATGCCACATCTCTTTCGCCATCTACTCTAATTTGGCCCAAGGGTTTCGCATCATCAGTTAAAGCACCAAATAAGCGAAGGGGAGGCAACTTCTCTGCTTTCAAATCGGAAATCCTCAAAGGTTCGTGCAAAATCGGATGACTGCTTATACCACTGACCTTTGTGGCCTCATCGATGATCCTTTCCCATCTCGCCTTTTTACGTTTGGTATCTCCCTTTAATTTAACAATACATCGTTCGGCCAAGAGAGGTATAATTTCGGTTACACCCAACTCCGTAACATGGCCCAGCATGTCTTCAAAGGCACTAGATTTCACAAGGGCAACTAAGAGCGTCGTTCGAATTTTCATTTCACTCAGAGGAAGCTTATCGATCTCCCTTGCGATGACCCTGCCATCTTTGTATCCCTCGATGACAAGCAAAAGCTTTCTGCCTTCAAGCAGGCCTTCAATTTCATCTCCTATGCGACATCGCCTTACGTGCATCAAATGGTGAGACTCCCTGGCATCCAAAACCCATACGTTGCTAGAAAGACTCTCGGCCTTATCTAACCTCGTGCGAGGCAACGACACCCCACCAGTCCTCCTTCTCGAGCTCTTCTACGATCGAAAATTTTGCCCTTTCCATCGCTTCAACAAAGGATTCGCGTTCCTTCAATAACAAACCAGATAATATCATAAACCCGCTTTCAGCTAGTATCTTTTTAAATGAATCCAGCATAGCGACCAAGGGCTCATACAATATATTTGCAACTATACAGTCAACAATTTCGCCGAAACCTATCGTCCCATCCGCAATCTCAAGAATCAACCCAGTAGTTACATCGTTTAAAAGGGCATTTTTCTCAACTTCCTTTTTTACCGCGGGATCTATGTCTCTGGCGATTACTTTTGCAGCTCCAAGCTTGAGTGCTGCTATGGAAAGTATACCAGAGCCAGTACCTACATCTAAAACTTTGTCTCCCGGTTTTAAATACTTTTCAAGCAACTTTAAAGCTATTTGCGTGCTGGCATGGTATCCCGTGCCAAAAGCGCTACCTGGCTCGTGTTTATGCCATGGCGCTAACACCACCAAGCGATCCCCCACCAAGAGCGGAGGAAAGGCATCCTTGTGCATTTTTATCCACGGCCGCCATTCCTCTTTGCCAGCGTCGCAGATGCAAAGGTCTACAAAGCCCTTTATCAGTGACGATACCCTTCCAATCCATTCTTCCAACTCCATATCCGAGCGGTAATACAATTTTGTCTTTAAGCCATCTTGGGCCTCGGATGTTTCAGCTCCTATGCTATTTGATGCTTGAGCAACATGATAAAGAACTTCTTCCGAGCCCTTTTTCGACTCTAAAATAATATACCACCAATAAACTTCGTCCTTCATATATGCCACTCCATCCTTAGCAATTCTTCCTACTCAAGAAGCATCAAGGGGAGCCTCAAGCCCCCCTTGCACAAAAAAATCAACATTCATTATTTTAGTAAAACTCGTTATTCATAGAAGCGAACCATCGACCATTAAATTACAGTTCTGCGCATTTCCCTCTATCATGCAATTGTTAAGCAAACAACCCCTTTAGCTTTTCGATCAGTCCAGAGGACTTGACAGGCACGTCCATCTCCAAAGCCAAGGCCTCTATCAAGGCCCTTTGCTTGTCAGTCAAATTACGTGGAACAGCGATATTTATGTGA
>NZ_CALETC010000269.1:0-4275 GCF_937920065.1 Acetomicrobium mobile | reverse complement strand
CTGAGGCGATGGCAAGGGCGGGCCAGACCGATAGTGCCCTCGGAACTTTCAGCAAGGCTATGGAAATTTCACAAAGGATTGGTGACAAGGAATCCCAGTCATGGGCGGTAATGGAGATTGCCAAAAGCTTAGCGAGGGTAGGACAGTTCGATAAGGCCTTGCAGGTTGCCAAAGGAATTTGGATCTCACCTCATGTTGATCGTCGTTCCTATGCAATGGCTGAAATTGGCATATCGATGGCTAAAGCTGGGCAGCTTGACCAAGGGTTACAGGTTGTTCAGGAGGTCAGCGACTTACTCTATCGCTGTTACGGCCTTGTGGGCATCGCTGGGGTCATGGTTGAAGCCGGACAAAGGGAGCGCGCCAAGCATATTGCAGATCAAGCCCTACAGGTGGCCAAAAGCTTAGAAGATAAAGATGAACGTTCGGGGTGGATCAGCGAGGTTGCCAGAGTCATGGCAAAAGCAGGCCAATTTGATAAGGCATTGCAAGTCGCCAAGGGCGGTGATAACAAGTACCTTGCCTGGATTGCCGAGGAAATGGCAAAGGACGGACAGTTCGACAGAGCTCTGCAAACTGCCAAGGGGACCAAGGACGTGCGTTGGCGTGAATCAGCGCTTTTGAACATTATCAAGGAGATGACGAAAGCCGGGCAATTCGACCAAGCCATAAAGGTTTCCCAGGAAATCAAAGACCCGTACAAACGTTGCCAAGGGCTTTCGTGCGTTGCGGCAGCCATGGCAATGGCCGGACAGCAGGAACCTGCAGGACAAATATATACCCTGGCCTTGCAAACGGCACAGAGCATAAAAGGATATGAACGCAATTTTTCGTTTTCTGTTGTTGCTCAAGCCTTTGCACTGGCCAAACAGTTCGACAAGGCCTTGCAGATTGCCGAAGATATCGTTAACGAAAACAAAAGCGAACAATCCGGGATTTATGTGTTTTTCCTCCTTGCAGAAGCGATGGCATCAGCCGGGCAGTACGATCAGGCGCTGCAAGCAGCTCAAAGGATTGCAGACGCCGATCTCAGATCAGGTAGGCTGTCTATGATTGTTATGACTATGGCCCGGGCAGGACAGCTTGATGAAAGCTTAAAGGTCGCTCAAACGATACAAGACCCTCTGGCTCGCCTCGATGCCTTGGCGGGGATAATAAATGTCATTAACGCGCAGAAACAACAATAAATTGCTCCTAATCAAACGGCTATAACCCAAAGATGTAGAGACAGCTTTGCGTGTGATTCTTTTAACTATATTATAATAGCAATGGTTTTGATTTGGTTGATAAAGTCATGCATTATTTATTGGTTCTTGTGGACCATTTATTATGCCGTGGAGCTTAATATGATACCTTAAATATTTGGCAGGAATAACATTTCTTGCACGTTTTGAGGGTAAAGTCTAATTTTGATGTTCATTTATTGATTTTATATATTATCTTGACATTGGATGCGGGTAATTGTAGATTACAACTGAGGTGGGATATTAGCAAAAAATCACCTACGGAACGTATAAATTTATATAAAAAAATTTAAACTATTTAAAAAGATAGTAGGTGACAACTGTATGAAAAATGAAGCCGATACCCGAGCTACGTTAATCGATCCGAAATTAAAAGCCTCGGGTTGGGCTGATACGCAGGTCACCCGCGAGCATTATTACGTTAGGGACCAGCAATATACACCCGGTCGTGTTATTCTTAGGGGAGATCGTGTAACTAGGGGTGAAGCAAAGAAAGTTGACTACCTTCTTAGATTGACCGATGCCTTCCCCATTGCGGTTATTGAAGCCAAGGCAGAATCCGAAACAGCCGAGTCAGGATTGGAGCAATCAAAAAACTATGCGCAGGATCTTGGATTGGGCTTTGCCTTTGCTACAAACGGTCACAGGATTATTGAATATGATTTTTTTACAAACTCAAGCAGGGATTTGAGTCGATTTCCTACGCCGGAGGAATTGTGGATCAGATGGCAACATAACTCCGGAGTCATTGGAAAGCAAATGATTCAATATGCTGCTGAGGCTCCCTCCGTTTACGGAGCCTATAAACGGCGCAACCCTCTTCTTTGTCCGTATTGTCCAGTCAATGTATGCGATAAACAACCTTTTTATTTTCAGGAAGTGGCAATTCGAGAGGTCATCAAGCGCTTGATGTATGGCCAAAAAAGGGTACTGCTTACTATGGCCACGGGGACTGGAAAAACATTTGTGGCTTTTCAAATTGTATGGAAGCTCATTAAATCAGGTTGGTTGCAAAGGCTACATCCTGAAAAGTCCGCCAGAATTCTTTTTCTTGCTGATCGCGTTGTATTGCGTGATCAGGCCTATAATACATTTTCGCCTTTTGCCGATGGTAACGTAGAGCCTCGATGCAAAATAGATGGCCATAACTTTACGATGAATAGGGATCTTTATTTTGGTATATATCAAACTTTGTGGAGTCCTGACGGTCAGGGTATTAGGCTTTTTAAGAAATTCCCGCCCGATTTCTTTGACTTAGTTATTATTGATGAGTGTCATCGTTCGGGCTTTGGCACATGGCGGGAAATTCTAGACCACTTCGGCTCAGCCATTCACTTAGGAATGACGGCTACGCCCAAACAAGACGAGAGCATCGATACTTATAGCTATTTCTGTTCCGAAGAGCCAGAAGTAACTATAGATGTGGAACATTCGGAGAGAGGCACTTGGAGGCCTCCTGCTTTCTCATACAGTTTAGGCAAAGGTATTGACGACGGTTTCTTGGCCACTTACAAAGTGCATAGAGTACGAACGACAATAGATGCAAACGGGCTTCACCTTCGAGAAGCCATCGAACAGGGTGCGGAAGTATTTATACCGGAAGATACTGAGCCGCGAGAAATCTACACTACACCCCAATTTGAAAGAGAAATCACGCTTCCCGATCGCACGCGAGAAATGGCGCGTCATTTGGCAGGGTTGTTACGCCGTTTTGGCAAAATGCAAAAGACAATGGTGTTTTGTGTCGATATGGATCACGCGCGTTCGGTTGCGCGTCTTCTTCAAGATGAATTTGGGCCTGAGACGGGATTTTCTAACTACGCTGTCCCCATTATTTCAGAGGAAGGAGAAGACGGACGACGAGCCTTAGAGGCCTTTGCAGATTCTGACAAGTCGACTCCGGTTGTGGCAACTACCGCAGAGCTTCTTTCAACAGGCGTTGATGTGCCCTCATGTCGCAATATAGTGTTCATGAAGACCCTCTCATCACCTGTACTGTTTAAACAAATTATCGGTCGTGGCTGTCGTATAGACATAAGCACCGATAAGTATTGGTTTCGTATTATCGATTATACCAACGCAACCCGCCTGTTTGACGAATGGGATCGGCCACCAATGCCACCGTTTGAGCCACCGATAGGCCCACGGACAGCCACATTGGCAGGTTCGGTCTTTAATGTTGATACAGGAGAATATATTGTTGGCGCCAAAGTCAGTGTCCGTACAGATCCTAATAGCCAGCAAGGGCCTATTTTGACCGACGATAACGGACGCTTTTATTTTCAACAGCTCCCGGCAGGACAGCTTCAGCTGATTGTGAACGCCACAAATTTCGTTGATCGTACAATAGCGATAGAAACTGTACCAGACGAGGTAACTGAAATTGACGTTCCGTTGAAACCCGCAAAGAAAAAGGGTGGCAAGATTCGTGTTGAAGGCTTAGAGGTCTCCATAGCAGACGAGGCGGTTTTTGTGATAGAGGCTACAGGAACTCAACTTTCTCTTAAAGAATACCTGGACTATACTAGAAATAACTTAAATCAAAAGGCACTCACGCAGGACGACTTGCGTAAAATATGGGTGGATAGCGACCGCCGTAAAGCTTTTATCAAAGACCTCAGGCAATCCAGCATTCATCCAGAGGTGCTTGCCGAGGTCTTAGGCCAACCCGAGGCCGATGCTTTTGATCTCCTTTGTCACATAGCCTTTGGAAGCCCCATCCGTACCCGTAGCGAAAGAGCGACAGCTTTCCGAAATCGTGAACAGGCGTTTATCGCTCGCCATCATGATGATGCACGGAGGGTTATATTAGAACTGTTGGATAAATATAGGGTGGGCGGGATAGATCAATTGGAGCCGGAGATCTTCAACGTTACTCCATTCTCCAAATGGGGTCGCGCCATTAAAATAAGTAAATGGTTTGGTGGGCTTGATAAGCTTGGAGAAACTCTTAAGGAAGTGAGGAGAAGGATATATGAGGAGGCGGTTTGATGAACGGGCCACAGACTAGAGAGACGCTTGCCAACGAAAT
>NZ_CALETC010000268.1:0-3577 GCF_937920065.1 Acetomicrobium mobile | reverse complement strand
ACGCTGGCAATGGTCATGATCTACCAGGGGTGGGCAGATATGGTGGGCGCCTAAGGATCTAATAGATAAAAACATCAATGGCCCTCCGGCATCATGCAAAGCAAAACAGCTGGAGGGCCAATAAAATCTGTAAGCACGGTAATCCACACGTTGAACTTCACTCACACCTCTCCCACAGCCTCGCCAGCCTGTTTATCCAGCCTCGAAGGAAGGCGCGGAATGCTGCCTTATCGGCGGTTAGGCTTTGGTAATAAAGCGTCCGCTGCCATAAGACGACGGCGCATAAAGACCTTAAGGAGCTTGAATGTTCGGCAACGGCCGCCAGGGTCTTTTTGCCGATGATGCCGTCGGTTACGAGCTGGTCTTTGTCTTCGTTTATCACGTTTAACGCCTCCTGCAGGAACTTCACGCCCTGCCTGACGCCGCAGTTTACGGCGCCGTCAAAGACGAGCAGGTCGATAGGGCTGGGCAATTTATCACAGCCTGCCGGCTTCCAGTAAAAGGCGTCGTATATCTTTAAAGCCTGCTCGGTCGTCAAGTCTCTAACGTGCTCGGGCAGGCCTGTCATCTGCTTTCTTGCCTGCTTTAAGGTGGCGGTGGTGATGCCGTAGTTCGTGGCACCGCCAGGGTCTGAAGGGTGATCTACGTAGCCGCCTTCCGCGGCCAGGATGAACAATTCAGCCTCTTCCGTCATCTTCTCACTTCCTTTCTGTCTTGTAAAAGTCGCACTCTATGCACTTCCTCAAGCCGGCCTGCAGCTCGTTAATCGCTTTTGTGAGCTCGCTCATGCGCGTTTCCATGCGGACGAGCAGGTAAGCCGCCACGGCGATGGAAAAGGTCGTCTGGACGGTCGAAGTAAAAAACTCTTCCAAGGTTTCACCTCCTTTTAAAGGCAATTAAAAGCAAAGGCGGGAACGGTACTTCCCGCCGTAAATACAAACACACCACACAGGTAGGGCAACACCTCTAAAGCAGCACCGTTGTCCCGGTCTCTACGAGCTCGGCGCCGACAATGCTCAAGGGCGGTATGCCGAATATGTTTTGAGAGATTATCGTGTTCATTGCCGCCTCGACTTCTGCAGCGGTCAGGCCCTCCTTCGGATCGGTCAGGGAAAGCATCCACTTGCCGTCTTCCGTGTCAAATATCATCCGCAATCTGCGCGTAGTCTCCATCGTTTCACCTCCTTTCGATCAAGTTCGCTAAAAACTTACTGGACCCTGTCGGTATCGACCTTTTGGACTTCGACTAACGGATACGCCAAAAGTCCGGCGATTGCGGTTGCCACCGCCTGCACCGAAGTAGCGTCGGCAGAGTAGTCGATACCTGCGATGGATTTGCTCCTGAGCTTGGGCTTTCCCCATTCGTCTGATCCCACCTGGAGCCTCATGGTTAAACGGCTTGCTATGGGCTGATATTCCGCCATCTTTATCCCCCCTTTCAAAAGAGACTTTAATTTCACAATACACGGGCAAGTCGATGCTTTCAATTCGCATAATTTACGCAGTAACAGGAAGAAAGTTGCAGGCATGAGGCGGACGCTGTCTTTCTGCCATTCGCCAGCTTGCCCGGCAGGCGCTAACGGCAAGGGCAAATGCTGTGCAGCTTTCGGCAAGTGGCGATACAGAAGCATTTCCAGCCGGCGTGCGGCCAAAGGAAGGTGCGAAAGCATGCGAAACCTGTCGTTGCAGGCTTTAGGCAAAAGAGGAGAAAAAGCCGGCTTTTACGGCAAAAGGCATCTCTCAAGATAAAAACATCTTCATTGAGGAGCTTTCACGGCCGCCACGAGCGCGCAGTTTCCCGCGATCATGCCTCCTAATATATGGCGGCTGGGAAAGCATGCATGCCCTGCGCGCTCAAGAGGCGGCCTAGCCCCGTCGGCGCCATGCGCAAAATCCTGCGAAGCAAAGGCGGGCAAAGCCGCAGATGGCGCATGGCTTGCCGACGGAGGGCAAGGGACAGGGTGGGAAGCGGTCGCAGGGTTCGTATCTCATGCCGCCTCAAGGCCTGGAGGTTGCCCGCCGCCTCGCTTTCGCTTGCGCGCTTTAGCTTGCTCCTCCCGCCCGCCCCCGCTCGCAAAAGCGCATAGTCGCTTCGCACGGCATCGGCCATCATACCCCCCCTCTCCCGATTCTCGGGGTCTCCCCCCCCAAAAAAAGGGGGGGAGAAAAAAACAAGGAAACATCACATATTCCACCCCCCAACGGTGGGCGGACTGAAAAAGCATGCTCGAGCAGTCGCCTTGTCAAGCGCAGGCCCTTCGGATCGGCTGCGCCGACGCTTGACAAGGCGCCTTTGCTCTCGCAAAGACAAAGGCGTCCGCCCCCGTTTGGGGAAAAATGTTTAGGTTTCCACTCCTCTGTCGTGCTCGGGTTGCCTTCGTGGGCGCGCTCGTTGGCGCGCTGTTGCCTGCGTGGCTCCTCTTTCCCCGCTTGCGGGAGGCGGGCAAAAGAAAAGCCCGGCTCTGTGCCGGGCCTGCCTTGCTCTGTCTTATTTTGCGTTAACTGCCTGCTTTAAGTTCTCGTCCAATATATCTATAAGTTCGCTAGCCTGCTCCATCGTGAGATCTGCCGTGCTTGAAACTCCGTATTTATCGCTTAGGACACTGCGGACCATGTCTTCGTTCATGCCAGCTTTCCTGCAAATGGCAAATATGGCCTTCCTCTGGTTTTCCGTGGCCATGCGCTCGGCGTGAAGCGGCACAGCGCGGGCAGAGGTGGGATATGCGGCGCCTGTCTGCCGGCTTTCCCGCACCTCGGCGGCGAGGTCTGCATCCTCGAGGTCCTGGGTGAAGATATCCGAAAGCGAACCTACGGTTAGCGCTGCATCCACAAGGGCGCGCTTACGTGCCATCTTCAAGACTGTATTCGCAAGCGTATATGGGTCTTGCTTGGCATACTTTTTCTCCTTCGTGTTCGCCTGACCCAGCCCTTCTGTTATGGTCTCGCCGTTTGCGGCAACGAGCGAACAGCGCACCATATAGGCGAAAAATCCGGCCTCAAAGTCTTCGACTTTCCCGACTATCTCAAACTTGCTCCTTAGTCCCAATAACACCGTGATCTTTTCTGCGCCCGGCTTGAGCAATACTTTTCTATCCCCCGCCCCGGGAATGGCGCCATAATCTTTTCCTTCTTTGAGCTGTGTGCGCACCATGTCTTGAAAGGCGCCTATTTTTGCCAGCGCCGCGGCGAGCTCGCCCGGGTCCTTTCTGGCTACGATCGATAGCTCATCTTCCACACTTTCAATCATCATATCTTCTCTTACTGTCGCCATTTTCTTTTCCTCCTATATGTATGTTTTAGATTTTTATTTCTTTCTGAAGGTCATAAACTTCCCGAAGGTGCTGGAAAATATTGAAACCTGCTTCAAGCAGGCGGTCGCTCACGCTCATGTCGCGGTGGTCGTCGTCGTCTTCTCGGCTAAACCTCAATATTCTTACTTCATCTACCTGGTACTCTTCATCTTTGAGCATCTGCGCATAGGCCGCGACCTGTATGACGTGCTCGGCGTAGACGTTCCCGGACGTTTTGATATCAACTAAAGTCATCTTCCCATCAAGCTCGCCGTACCAGTCGATCG
>NZ_CALETC010000267.1:0-3577 GCF_937920065.1 Acetomicrobium mobile | reverse complement strand
CCCACGACAGGCTTTTTAAAAGGGTAATGTCAGACGAAGCAAACGTAAGACAGTTCATAAAGGAATTTCTCCCAAAAGACATTTCAAGCCAGATAGATTTAAAGGAAATAAAGCTCATTCCAACAGAAAAGATCAAAGGCTACAACAAGTACTACATGGACATAGCAGTTGAATGCAAAATAGCAGATACAAAAGGACAGCTTTATTTCGTATTCGAGCATAAGTCATACCCTGATCCCGGAGTTTTACTTCAAATACTAAGCTATATGACCGTAACGTGGGACGAACAGAAAAAGAAAAATGTACCACTTACACCTATAATTCCCGTAGTCATCTATCACGGCTCTTCAAGCTGGAATATAACGACTCATTTTCAAGGACAGTTCGACAGCTTAAACGAAACCATAAAACCTTACATCCCTGAGTTCAACTACGTATTAGTAGACCTAACCCAAATTCCTAACAAAGAGATAGAACAAAAGGCAAAAGCCACACCCTTTTTGATGGCAAGCCTGATGATCATGAAGCTTGTAGCCTTACGTGACATAGAGGATATCGCGAAGATAACTGTTATAATTAACTTGCCTGAGGAAGAAAAACTGATACTGTTTTTATACCTGCTTTACACTGTGGATGTAGACCAAGACACCATGCAACGGATAGTAAAAGAACTTGGAGGTGAAGAAATCGTGCCGTCTCTGGCAGAAAAGCTGATAAAACAAGGTAAACAACAAGGCAAACAAGAAGGCGAAATCAAAGGCAAACAAGATGTGCTTATAAAACAACTGCGCCGCAAATTCGGCCTGTCATCATCTGAGGAGAAGATGATCCGCTCCGTCACCGATGAATCCAAACTTGATGCTGCGGCCGAAGCCGTGCTCGACGCGAAATCAAAAGACGAAGTGTTGAAGGTGCTTGGGCAGTAAATAGACGAAATGAACTTGGCATAGATCGCAGCAAGGTTAACCAGCGAGGGCTGGTTTAGTCGATTTTTATTTGGGTTATATATGTCGCTGGAGGAGATACTATGAGGGTGCTAAAGCTTCCGGAGATAAACCTCGATAATGATGATGAATTAAAGTTAGCGCTGGCTATTCGGCTTTTTATTGACTTGCCTCTTAAATATAATCATAATTGTATATATGTAGGAAAGGGGGGGATATAACAAAATGATCCCTTTTAGGAAGCAGAAGTTGCAGAATGCTATAGCTTATTTTGCTTTCGAATTTAATAGGCGAAAAGGATATTATCCACGCCAAACTTGGATATATAAGTTTCTTGCACTTCTCGATTTTCGTTCGCTTAAAAAGACAGGTGTTCCATGTATTGGCTTGGAGTATGATGCTATGAAATTTGGGCCCGTTCCATACCCTTTATACGATATTCGCTCTGGTTTAAGATTTGAAAAGTTTAAATTTATCGAGACGGCTGACGGGGGATATAGAGTTGAACCGGTAGGTAAGCCAAACCTTGATTATTTTGCTGACGATGAAATAGATTTAATGGAAGAGATTTTGGACGACTATACAAAGGATGGCGTCAATCTTGATAACCTAATAGCAAATGCTCACAAGGAGATCAAAGCTTGGAATAAGGCCTGGGATATTGCCGTAAAGTATGGAAGGGGTAGAATGCCAATGAGATATGAAGACGAATTTGATGATCTTTCTAAAAAGAGCGAGAATGAATTAACGCCTGAAGAAGAGTATTTTTTGGTTTACAAGGGCATGAAAGACAGGGAAGAAGCAAAAACTATTTCTTAGTTTCCTGCCAGTGATTTGTCATGGATGTGGGCGATGTCTTTACGTGGGATCAGTATCCTTATTCAAATGAAGAGACGAAGCGACGGTGGTTTGTCTATTTAGGGGAGTATAAAGATAACCCGGATCCATTTGATGATACCTCTTCTATTATGATAATTGCTCCAACCACAACTACTCAGACGCAATATTACGAGCCAGGCGAAAGGCGGGCGGAAAATCCCTTCGTTCGGTTTAGCCCAAATGAGGGATTTGGTTTTACCGAAGAATGTATCTTAGATTTAGCTCATAGAGACTTAGTAATTCCTCAAGATATCTTTTTAGAGAACCTGGAGTCTCAAAAAATCCAAATTAAAGGTAAAATATCTGATCAAAAGCTTCGAGAAATTTATGATAAGATATATCATTCCAGAGGTTATCCATTGATGTTAAAGCGCCGGATTCATGAAAATCTAAACAAAGCCGGTATTTCTAACCTTCCCAAGCCAAAAAGGGAAAAAAGGTAGAATAAAAGCACAAGGGTCGCATCTTTAATCTTGAATTTTAGGCTAGCAGGTTAATAATGAATGGGGGTCGGATCTTTAATCTTGAATTTTTGGTGTAGAATGTTCAGGACTTTAACTTAGCTTGCATATAAATCCAACATATATGTGATATACTATGTGTATCATATATAAGAGGTGTTTAAGATGACTTCTTCAGTTCGACTCTCAAAGTGGGGCAACAGCGTTGGAGTACGACTGCCAAAATATGTGGTAGATGCATTGGGGCTGAAACCTGGGCTTACCGTCGATGTTTCGCTTGAGAACGATCGCATCGTGCTTTATCCCGCTCATAAATATTGCTTAAACGATTTGGTATCCAAAATAACCGAGGAGAACAGGCACGGAGAAACGGATTGGGGCAACGATGAGGGAAAAGAGTGGTGGTAAGAGCCGTTTTCCGGACCGGGGCGATATTGTAATCATAGATTTAAAGCCTGTAAGGGGTCACGAGCAGGGAGGAAACCCTCGTCCTGTCCTTGTTCTTTCTCCTTACAAATATAATATTCGTTCAGGGCTGTGCCTCGTTGTCCCATTCACAAGTCAAAAAAAGGGTTATCCTTTTGAGGTAGACTGTGAGAAATACTCCATGAAAACGAGCGGAGTTGTTCTTGCAGATGCCATTCGAAACATAGATTGGCGGGCTCGAAATGCCAGATTCATTGAACAGGCCGATGAAGATCTTATCAGCGAAGTAATGTCGAAGCTTTTGACCCTGTTAGATTAGAGGTTTAATCTCTAATGTTGTCCGTTAGGAAGCTTTTGCACAATTCATTTTTGTCTTGAGCTAAAAGAATTTCCAAAAATATATTAGTATCTATTAAAAACATTGATCCTATCTCCAATCTAAAGCTTTATGCTGAAGGTCAACAGAACTTATTTTTATGTTTGCATCAGATAATCCGCCTTCCCAGTCAAATTTGAAACTATCTTCAATATTATTTTCATTCGTGAACATGATATCACTTCCTTTTATGAAATGGGGTCGGATCTTGAATCTTGAATTTTATTTCAGCAAGCGAATACAATAAAATTGCCTTGATCTTATAGGTGATTTGATTGAAGGTGCTATTTCAAGGACAGCATAAGGGCAGTAGGCCAACTAGGGATATATCATAATATATAAGGCAAAAAGCATCAGGTAACGTAAAAGGCCGGGAGCTTTAGCTTGCTCCCGGCTTTCTCGTATTTCCTAGTCCAGCCCTGCAAAAGCTGACTAAATTTTTATCAATTACCTTTTCGTTATCTACTCGAAAATATATTCTGTAACGATTT
>NZ_CALETC010000266.1:0-2222 GCF_937920065.1 Acetomicrobium mobile | reverse complement strand
CCGTTAACGAAATGCTGGGCGCCCTTTTCGACGCCGAAATATAACCATTGGGGTCAGATCTTTAATCTTGAATTTTAGTCTAACGGGTTAATGGTATGAGTTTGCTTAAAAAGTTGCGTCGGCAATATTAGTGGCCATTTCCGGATTGCCATATTCTGAATTGTGACCCTATCTCAAGGTCAAAAAATTAAGCGCGTTGATGAGTATTATAAAGGATATTGTATGTGTCTTTGCGATAAGATGACCGTTTGGCACTGTTGCTTATGAAAAATTGCGACAGTGCCGATAATTTATATAGATTTTGCATGCGCATATATGTAAGCAGGAGGATAAATGATAATGTACATAGACGGAAAAGTTGTTCTCATCACGGGCGGGACCGGTTCTTTCGGCAAAAAGTTCACAAAAATACTGCTTGAGAAACATAATCCCAGGGCGGTAAGGATATTTTCGAGGGGAGAATACCTACAATATCAGATGCGCCAGGAGTTCGATGATGATCCCAGGTTGAGGTTTTTCATAGGAGACGTCAGAGACAAAGATCGCGTGTATCGTAAGTGGAATGTTCAGATCTTTAATTTTGAATTTTAATTTAGCAGGTGAATGACAAACGTGTCGAATGAATGTAAAATGGAATCAAAAAGGAGTATTTAAAAGTGCAAGTATTAGCTTTAATTCCTGCTCGAAGTGGATCTAAAGGTATTCCGGGCAAAAATTTGCGGCTACTTGCGGGGAGGCCTCTTATAGTTCATACGATAGAACAGGCAAAACAATCTACAAAAGTAAACAGGGTAATTGTTTCGACCGACGGTATGAAAATCGCAGAAATATCAAAAGAAGCAGGCGCAGAAGTTCCTTTTGCACGTCCAAGCGTATTGGCTAGCGATGATACGCCTGCATTTCCTGTTGTTCAGCATGCCCTTCAATGGCTTAAACAACATGAAGGTTATCAACCCGATGTAGTAGTCTTACTTCAACCCACTTCTCCTTTACGCAGGTCTGAGCATATCGATCAAGGGGTAGAACTGTTGCTTAAAACTCAAGCTGATTCTGTCATTAGCCTTTGCGAGACCGAACATTCACCTTATTGGATGAAGTTGCTGGACGAAAAAGGCCAAGTAAAACCTTTCATTGAGTCTAAAATTGAATATTTTCGTAGACAAGACTTGCCTATAGTCTATAGATTGAATGGGGCTATTTATGCTACGCGATATAACATTATTAAGGAAAGAAATAGATTATTGGGTGATGATGTGCGTGCTTTGGTAATGACACGGGAGGATTCCGTAGATGTTGACGACGAGATAGATTTTTTATTGGCTGAATTATTATTGAAGAGGCGTTTGGAAGGAGAAAAACATAAATGATTAAGAATATATCCATTGCTGGTCATTTTGTAGGTTTAGACACACCCGTTTTTGTCATCGCCGAAGCCGGAGTTAACCATAATGGTGACCCCGAGACGGCCAAGCGCTTGGTAGAAGCGGCAGTTAAAGCCGGAGCAGATGCCGTGAAGTTTCAGACCTTCAAAGCGGATAAGGTTGTTGCACCGCACGCGCCTAAGGCTGCATATCAAAAAGCGGCGACGGACCCCAAAGTATCCCAACTTGAGATGTTGCGCCGATTGGAACTTCCTTACGAAGTTTTTGAGGAAATAAAAACGATTTGCGATCAAAGGGGCATACTTTTTATGTCTACCTCATCGGACGAGGAAAGCACCGATTTTTTGGATAGCTTAGGCGTCCCTGTTTTTAAGGTGCCGTCGGGTGAGGTAACCAACCATCTTTTTCTTGAATATGTTGCACGAAAGGGTAAGCCCATAATCATGTCCACGGGTATGTCTTATCTGAGCGAAGTGGATGAGGCAGTACGAGTAATTCGCGAAGCCGGCAACGACAAACTGGTACTTTTGCATTGTGTGTCAAGCTATCCGGTTGATGTAGGCGACGTAAATCTAAAGGCCATGCAGACTCTACATGTCGCATTTCAGGTTCCTGTCGGCTATTCGGATCACACGCTTGGCATTGAAGTCCCGCTGCCAGCCACGGCTTTGGGAGCATGCGTTATCGAAAAGCATTTTACGCTCGACAGACGGCTTCCCGGCCCAGATCATAAGGCTTCTCTTGAACCAGACGAGCTTAAGGCCATGATTGCAGGCATTAGGATAGTGAAGCAGGCATTGGGGAGCGGGTGCAAAATGCCAGCAAGCTCGGAAGAAGACA
>NZ_CALETC010000265.1:0-3475 GCF_937920065.1 Acetomicrobium mobile | reverse complement strand
ATAAGGGCCATGAGCACAATAACTCAGCTCATTGGGGGTCAATACCTGCGGGTATTTCCCGAAGAATTTGCGAATGCCGAGCCTGTCGTTCCCATGCCATCATGGGATCAACGCAAATAGCCACTTGTTTTAACTGACCATAAAGAGAAGGCTTTTATCGAAGCCTTCTCTTTATGCTTAACATTAAGGAGGAGTTTGCAATGGCCGTATTCTTTCAGGTTGTGCTCGACGGATTGCTCAATGGCATGCTTTATGCACTCATAACGGTGGGATTATCCCTTATTTGGGGTGTCATGGATGTCATAAATTTTGCTCATGGCGAGTTTTTGATGGTGGCAATGTATGTGAGCTATTGGTTAGGTTTTTTGATGCACGCAGATCCTTTGATCTCTTGGATCGCTTCGGGGGCATTTGTTTTTTTGTTATCTGTCATAATTTATAAATTAATTATAAGCCAGCTTATAGGCAAACCAGCACTTTCCGTTCTCCTTGCTACCTTTGGATTGTCGATGCTTCTTAAAAACATTTGCTTGAACAGATTTTCGCCCAACTTCAAACTTTTGTCCGATACCTATTTGGGTGGCAAGGTTATACCTCTTGGAGATATAATTCTTCCCATGCCTCAATTTGTAATTGCCATTGCCTCGCTGGCGGTAATCATGTACATATATCGTTTTATAACTCGCACCAAGATGGGTTGGGCCATACAGGCGACTGCCATGGACAGAGATGCGGCCGAGCTCATGGGTATAGACACGGCCAGAATTTTTGCCTTGGTCTTCGGAATCGGCGGAGCGTGTGTCGGCATCGCCGGCGGATTGCTTCCTATGTATATGCCAGTGCACCCTGAGGTTGGAAGCCTATTTAGCCTGATAGCTTTTGTCTGCGTTGCCTTGGGAGGTTTTGGCAGCATTGTTGGGTCTTTACTCGCTGCGTTGCTCGTGGGACTGGTGGAGGCCTTGGTAGGGTTTTACGTTGCACCCATATTCAAGTATGTAGCCGTCTTCGGAATCTATTTGATTGTGATCCTAATCAGGCCCAGGGGTTTATTCGGGTGGTGATGACGGAATGAATCATGCGAAAAAAAGTAGAGGACTTTGGTATAGTGTGCTCCTTATCCTTGCTTTGCTGCCGATCATCCCTGGACCGCTTCAGGGCCCATTTGCTCAGCACGTGTTGGTCTTAATTTTGTTGTTCGCGTGCATGTCCCAGGCCTGGAATATTTTGGGGGGCTATTGCGGGCAAGTTTCCTTTGGCCATTCGGTTTTTTTCGGGATCGGTGCTTACGGGGCAGGCATGGCTGTGGTAACTTACGGTCTTACTCCCTGGCCTGGCGCTTTAGCGGGAGCTTTATTGGCAGCGATCGTGGCCATGGCGATCAGTTACCCCTGCTTTAGGCTTAAAGGACATTATTTCGCCATAGCAACTTTTGCCATAGTCGAGATATTCAACCGGCTTTTCATGGTCTGGTATTGGGTAGGAGGAGCCTTGGGGCTTGACTACCCAATAATAGAGGAAGGTTGGAAGAACTTCATGTGGTTTCGGACGAAAACTCAATATTATTACGGAGCGTTTGGACTGTTTATCATTGTTTTTTCCTTTGTGCGCTGGATGGAAGGCCATAAATTAGGTTACTACATGAGAGCCGTGAGGGACGGACAGGAAGCCGCCGAGTCTTTGGGAGTTAACAGTACGAGTGTGAAGCTGACGGCCATTGCAATTTCTGCCTTTCTGGCGGCATTATGCGGCGCTTTTTTCGTGCAGTACAACTTAAGGGTTGACCCGCCGATGGTAATGTCACTGGACATGTCCATGAGATTCGTGTTGATAACCATCCTGGGTGGGCTTGGCACTCTCTGGGGACCGTTGCTCGGTGCGGCCATATTGATCCCCTTGCAGGAATATACCCGGGCCATATGGGGAGGGCTGGGGGGAGGAGTAGACCTCATAATATTTGGCATTTTGATAATCCTCATCGTAACCCGCCAGCCAAAGGGCGTAATGGGCTTCATAAGCTGGTTGGCGAATCGTTCGAGGGCTGCTAAAGGAGGCGATGAATAATGGCTCTGCTTGAAGTACGCAACTTAACGATGAAGTTTGGTTCACTTATCGCAAATCACGACGTATCTTTTGTTGTCGAAGAAGGCGCCATCGTTGGCCTCATAGGCCCCAACGGTGCCGGGAAGACCACGCTTTTTAACTGCGTCTCCGGCGTTTACAAGCCAACTTCAGGCAAAATTTACTATGACGGCGTTGACATTACCAGGTGGCCTCCTCACAGGGTAGCTCGCCTGGGGGCAGTTAGGACCTTCCAGGTAGTGCGCCCTTTGAACGATATGAATGTCCTCGATAACATACTGGTCGGGGCTTTTTTGAGAACCTCAAGCTTTGAAGCCTCTCTAGAGGTAGCTGAGGCTTGCCTTGAAATGTGCCATCTTGAAGAGTACAGGAATAAAAGGGCAGGCAGTCTCACCATCGGCTTGAAGAAACGCCTTGAGCTGGCGAGAGCCTTGGCCACTCAGCCCCGTCTTTTAATGCTTGACGAAGTGATGGCCGGGTTGACGGGCACCGAACTTAAAGATGCAATGGATCTGCTAAGGGACATAAAAGCAAGAGGAATTACGCTTTTGGTAGTGGAGCACATTATGGAGGCGCTAATGCCAATAGCGGATAAAGTCATAGTCCTGGACGGGGGCATTAAAATAGCGGAAGGCCCGCCGAGCGAAGTGGTGCAAAACGAAAGGGTTATCGCTGCATATTTGGGCGAAAAATTCAGTAAGCGGCTGAGGGGGATGAAGGCGTAATGGCAGACTTTGCGCTTGAAGTAAAAGATTTGCGTGCCGGGTATGAAGGAGTGCCTGTGCTACATGGGATTTCCTTCGAAGTCCGTGAAGGCGAGATCGTAGCGATCATTGGAGCCAACGGAGCAGGAAAGACAACAACCTTGCGTACCATAGCAGGGTTGTTGCGACCTACTGGTGGGACCGTCAAGTTTTACGGAGAAGACGTAACCGGGCTTCATGCGCACGTTATGGTTAAAAAAGGCCTCACCTACGTCCCCGAGGGAAGAAGGGTCTTTGCCAAGCTTTCTGTGAAAGAAAATTTGGAGCTTGGAGCTTTTAAGGAAGACAATAGGGAAGTAGTAGAGCAACGCCTGGCGTGGGTCTATGAATTGTTTCCCATATTAGAGGAAAGGATCGATCAAAAAGCGGAGACCATGAGCGGCGGTGAGCAGCAGATGCTTGCCATAGCAAGGGGACTCATGAGTGCGCCGAAAGTCATACTCCTGGATGAACCGAGTTTGGGCTTGCAGCCCAGCCTGGTAGAAAGGGTGTTGCAAACGGTTACCGAAATAAGGCGACATGGAGTCACGGTGCTGATGGTAGAGCAGCGCGTCCTGGAAGCCCTAGAGATTGCCGACAGGGGCTACGTAATTCAGTCTGGCAGGGTTGTATTGTCAGGTTCGTCACAAGAG
>NZ_CALETC010000264.1:0-2780 GCF_937920065.1 Acetomicrobium mobile | reverse complement strand
TGCCAATCCCAGATCCAAAGTCGATCCACAACTTATAGGCTGGTTTTTTGGCCTTTTCATTGGGTTCTGCCTTCAAAATTTTCCCCACCCTCATATCCACAGCTTGGAATTGTTCGTAATTTATCGTAACCATGATAACCTTCCCTCCTTCATGCTTAATGCTATGTTATATACTATACTGGAAATCAATATTTCGATCCGTCATTTCGGCGATAAAAACTGCGGTTATGACTGTCTCTCACGCTGACACACGAGTAAAATGACAGTAGCAAATTGTTGGCAAACACATATTTTATACTGTTTTTGCCCGTTTCTTATTACAGATCACCTAATGGAGGTCTTTTTGGTGGGAAAAACTTTAAGGATTTTTGGAATTTTAGGCATCATCATCGGATTTCTTATAATGATCCCCTTAGTTACAATTCCATCGGGAATTGCCATCGTCATAAACGGAATCGTGCTTTACGCAATTGGAAGAATTTACGACGACGTACGAATCATCAAGGACAAGCTAAATCTTCCCTAGCTCAAAAATCTCTGCGTAGCCGCATAGCTGTGTCGTGAGCGGACAACCCTTCGGCGTCGGCGATCGTCGCCCCGTATAAAACAAGCTCAGACGCTGCCTTTTGCGACAAATACAAATGTTGCATGGGACGAAGGAACGTGCCTACCCACAGTCCGCCCTGAAACTTTGCAGATCCGCCTGTCGGTAAGACGTGGTTTGTGCCTGCGATGTAATCGCCGAAAGGCACTGCGGAGTGTTGTCCCAAAAAGGCAGCTCCATAAGATGAAAAGAGCTCGAGCTTGGAGTCAGGTTCTTTAATTACCAGTTCCAGATGTTCCGGGGCTATGTCATTAGCAAACTCAGCAATTTCCTCCAGGCTACCAACCGCTACGGTTGCCCCTTTTTCCCAGGAAAGAGAAGCTACAGAAGCGGTCTTTAAATCAGAAAGGAAATGACGGACCTCTCCAATCGCTTTTATGGCAAGCATCTCTTCCGTGACGAGAAGCATCGCCTTGGCGCTCGGGTCATGTTCAAGTTGTGCGAGCATATCGGCCGCTAAGAACTTTGGGTTTGCACTTTCATCCGCGACGATTAAGACTTCACTGGGGCCAGCCAAGCCGTCGATGCCAACGACACCAAAGACTTGTCTCTTTGCCTCCGTAACAAAGGCGTTACCGGGACCCACGATGAAATCCACGCGTTTTATATCGCCTGCCCCAAAAGCAGCTGCTGCAATGGCTTGGGCTCCTCCAACGACCCAAGCTTCATTCACATCGAGCAATCCCATGGCAGCAAGCGTCACAGGGCTAGGGCTGCCTTCTTTTCCTGGTGGCGTTACGATTACTATTCTTTCAACGCCGGCTTCTTGCGCAGGAATTACGCCCATTAATACGCTGCTGGGCAAGGGATATCTTCCCCCGGGAACGTAAACGGCGGTGCTTTTTACGGGAACAAATCGCATTCCGGCTATTTGGCCCTCGGCTATATCACATTCGAAGTTTTTAAATATATTTCTTTGTGCCCTGTGAAATGTCCTTATATTTTTTTCAGCGACCTTTAAAGCTTCCTTTAAGTTTGATGGTAAATCATCCCAGGCTTTTGCCATATCCTCCGGATCTATCCTAAAGGGCGTTATGCCATCCAAAGACTTGCTTATCTTCGATAAGGCTTCCCAACCGTTTTCTTTTATTTGAGTTAAAATGTCGTTGACCTTACTTTGCACTTCGCGTGTCAAATCCTCGGCTTTAGTATCATCGGGTCGTTTTAGAAAACGCATAACTTCTCGCTCCTTCGCTAAATTCTCAAACAACTAAATTACTTACTTCTCCAGGCACATGTATCCATTCGAGAGCAACCCGAACATTTGGGAAACAGCTCGTCATTAGCATAATTTGGCCCCATGCCCACCATGAAGGTAACGGAGTAAAAAGGTTTTAACATGTGACGCTCATTTGCATCAACACCATGGTTTTCCCCACCTAAAAGCTCCAATATAAGGGGCTGCACTGACAAGGGCAATCCGGGGGTGGAACCCGGTATGTGAACCGAACTTAAGCCAAAATATCTTTGACGCGCCACACTCAAGATAATGTTTTTTATTTTCTTAATGACTTGTCCCATCATGGCAACACTGATTTCGCTTAAAATATAGGAGGCAAGCACTTCATTCATAGAATTATACCTTTGAATCTCTTCTTCAATAGCCCTTCCGAGGGTGACTAACCCAACAAAGACCTCGCTCGCAGTAGCAAAGTCTGATAACCCGTCGTGTCTTCTAAAGGCAATAGTTCTATCATCAACAGAAAGAGTCAATGCCCCTTCTTTAAAATAAGGGGTACAAATCTCATATAACAATACCGGCCGGACTACCCTTTCTGCCACGGCTAGCAATTCTTTCGCCTTTCTTTTTATAACGTCCTGTCCGCTTTTACCCTTCCTTGTTGGGTCAAATAAAATACTCAAATCCAACTCGGATAAGGCAATTTTTATTTCTACGACTGCCATAAGGTGCCTCCTCTAAAAACTAATCTAAAACAACCTTGACTGCTTTTTAAAAGATTCATTATATTGTATCTTAACACCAACAAAAAAGTTCAACACAAAAAGGGGCGTTCAACTCATGTTGGCACAGACCATGATCGAAAGGGCGAAGGCAATACAGGATTGGATGGTAAAAATCAGGAGGGATTTTCACAAATATCCCGAACTTTCGTCACAGGAAAAGCGCACACGCGATATGATAACAAGTTACCTCAAGAGCTTGGAAATACCTTAT
>NZ_CALETC010000263.1:0-1475 GCF_937920065.1 Acetomicrobium mobile | reverse complement strand
CCCGCATTTACGGGATCAAAGTATATCTGGAAGCAAGTGAAATTCCTGATGTTAACGAGGATATAACGCTAGCTTTTTTCAGGATAGTACAGGAAGCAATCAATAACGCAGTAAAGCATGGCGGTGCAAAGAACGTCTGGGTCAGGCTTGCTTGCGAGAAAGGATATTTAGTGCTTCAAATCGAAGATGATGGAAGTGGTTTCGACTTTGAGGGAGATATCGAATCTTTAAGGATAAAAGGGCATAGGGGAATAGCCAATATGGCAGAAAGAATGCGCATGGTAAACGGCCAAATTGACATAAAATCATCATCAAACAGAGGTACAATAATTTTATGTAAAGTATTACTTCCCCTTTCTGGGGAAAAATCCACCGGAAACGCTTTTGATGTCGGAGATGTAGGCAAATCCTAATCCCTTAACTTTGGTCAATACGTCGTTAATTTTCTTTCTCTCACAGACTATCTTTAAGATCATTCTTTCACCGAATTTACCTTCTCCACGCAGAACTGTTGTGCCATATCCTGCCTCTCTTAAATTTTCGACCCTTTCTCTAACCAGAGGGCTGCTTTCTGCTATTACTTCGATCAAGGCATATCCTGATAATAATTTTTCTTCCAGGAATGACCCGACGTAGTTGCCAGTAGCAAATCCTCCGGCGTAGAACACTAATTCTAAGGGGCTTAACTTACCGCCACCTAATACGATTGAAAGGGCTATCATGTATATGCTTACTTCACAAAACCCGATTACTGCAGCCCTTAACCTCATCCCTCGGACCAAAAGGAGAATTCGAATTGTGCCGATCGATACATCCGCTATCCTGGCAAAAAAAATAAAAAGCAACCCCAAGACTGTGGCCATTTTTTCATCGCTCCTCGCGCTTTGCTGGTTGTAGTGGCTATGTTGCTGGTTAAATGATATATTATGTAAGCTGTCTAAAATTTCTTCCTTAACGATATTATTGTAAATGAAATCGATACTAGCAAGCATGCTTCGTATAAGTTAATATTCTTTATAAGCAGGATTACGGAGGTCCTGCTGCGGGGAGTATTGTTGATAATGACATATTAGGCAGGCAAATTGCCATGATGGTGGGAGGGAGTTTCTTGAGAAACGTCAGATCTAAAAGCTCGCTTGTCTTTTGGTCGTCTTGCGTTGTGGCATTAGCAATCCTTATATGTGGTTTGATTTTTTTGGGAAAGCCTCTTCGAGAGGAAGCAGCGATTAATGCACTGCCGATTCCCGAAGAAGGAGAACCTTACGTGTTGTATGTCGAGGAAGGATCGACTCTGCTTCATATTAAAGAAACGGTTGCCGTTGACAACCTCCTGTCATTGGTTTTGTCGATCAAGGATGTCAACTTTAAATATGTCGATATGTTGTTATCCATGCTCGAGGGCTCAAAAAACACTGCTTGTCTGGTGTTGCCCAGGGATAGGAGATTTTATCTGGCAATTAAACCCGATCATGAAA
>NZ_CALETC010000262.1:0-1474 GCF_937920065.1 Acetomicrobium mobile | reverse complement strand
TATAACGAACCCGAGGGATCGTATAATAAACTGCATTATTCGAATTTGTTGCACTTAAAGGCTGAGAATGAGGAAAATTAGGGGACCCACCTAATCTTTTGTTTATATACATACACAAAGCTTGGTTTGAGAGAGTATAAATGGGCTTAAATTTAAAAATAGGGAAGATACACTTAGATATAAACAAAGTGCTATGTGATCTCTCTAAATATGGTTTTTTAAAGCGAAATGAGAGTGACGTTTTCTAGCTTACGATGGATGTTCAGCAAAAACATTTTACGTTAAAGGTAAAATTCGAGAAGATAATATTGTGGAGGTAGACACATGGACTTATGTATAGTTCCATCCTTCTTCATGGTGTATTTTGTCTCCCAAATACGGATTTTTATTTCCCGATGAAATCACCGAAGGACCGTATAACGTAAGTTTTAACGACAAAAAGACGAATCCAATATCCGTAGAAGCCCTTATCGAGCAAGCACAGGAAAAAGGTTTAAGCAACTTCAATGCCATAATAGTATTGGGCGGCAGAAATTACGTAAACATGGTGAAAAAGCCTTTCTGGATAAAAATATTCACACTCCGCTTGCAGATTGCAAGGATATAGGGTATATGTTGCAAAAACTTAACAATTCCATAAAAAGAGGAGTCCCGCTTTTATCTGCGGACTCCTAATAGGAGGAAATCATGAAGATCACGATCGCACCTGAAATCTTAAAAGCATACCCTGGTACTCACATAGGCTGGCTTTATGCTCATGTGATCGTAGAGGCAAAAAATGACTACGTTGAAGCCTTAAAATCAGAGCTGCCGCGGATCCTTCAAGAATATGGGCTGTCTAAAACAGAGGAACTGTCAAAACATCCGAGGATCGCCAATTGGCGGAAAATCTACAGCGCCATGGGCGTCAAGCCCAGCAGCTACCGTTGCTCTTTGGAGGCGCTTTTGAGGCGTGTCATCAAGGGTGAAAACATATGGAACGTTTCAAGCGTGGTCGATTGCTACAACTGCGTCTCCGTCATGACGCTGCTTCCCATGGGAGCTTATGATGTACGTAAACTTAAAGGCGACCTCACGCTGAGGTACGGCAAAGAAGGTGAGATATTTCTTCCCCTCGGTTCAGGTGAGGAAATTACCGTCAAAGACACCCACATCGTGTACGCCGACGAAGAAAAGATTTGCTGTTGGCTGTGGAATCACCGCGACAGCAGGTTATGCGCCGTTACGACCGATACAAAAGAGGCGCTCTTTTTCGTCGACGCAGCCCAGGAATCCGACGCGCCTGACGTAGAAAAAGCTTTGGACCTACTTTCCCGTCATCTTGAGGCAATTGGATGCAAGGTCAAGGCAAAGGGAATTATAAACAAAGCTACGCCACAGGCACTGGACGTATAAAAGCTCTGGGGTCAGATCCGACCCCGGGAACGCCCCCCCTGAAAAAATTCAAGATTAAAGATCTGACCCCGGGAACTGG
>NZ_CALETC010000261.1:0-35907 GCF_937920065.1 Acetomicrobium mobile | reverse complement strand
GCAAAAGGTTTTGGACAAGTTAGAATTGGGTCTGTTTGCTCAGATTGCATGATGTTACATCTATCACATAAATATATAATAAAATTTGGAAGGGGTGATCGAAATTAACTATCCTTATTCTCCGACTTTTTGAAAATAGCGCCAAGTAACCGCGAGGTGTTGGCTGCTGCAGGATTAAACTCTCCTGAAGGGAAGGCAAATACGGGATAAATATTTATATTAGATTTTTCTACAGTACAGCAGAAGGTATTATGAATTGTTTCTTAAAGGATAAAGCTCTAAAATAATATGTGAAGCGTACATTGCTCTCCTTGCGAGACTGCATGGTAAAAGAAAGCCTTTATTAAGGAGGAGGAAAATGATCGAAAAGAGTTTAATTTCATCGTTGACCCAAGTTGATCCCCAAGTCTGCGGGATGATGGAAGGCGAGTTAGCGAGGCAGCGCGACGGTTTAGAGCTAATTGCATCGGAAAATTTTGTCCCCCTGTCGATCCTTCAAGCCCAAGGTTCTGTGCTCACCAATAAGTACGCAGAAGGTTATCCTCACAAAAAGTATTATGGCGGTTGCGAATTTGTAGAAAACATAGAGGAATTGGCCATAAAGCGCGCGTGCGAACTTTTTGGCGCCGAGCATGCAAACGTTCAGCCGCATTCGGGAACGCAGGCCAATATGGCTGTTTATTTTTCAGTCATGGAACCAGGCGATACGCTTTTAGCCATGAACTTAGACCATGGTGGCCATCTTTCTCATGGGCACCCTCTGAATTTTACCGGCAAATGGTACAAAATAGTGCCTTATGGGGTCAAGCCTGACACTGAAACGATAGATTACGATGCTGTTGAGGCTCTTGCCAAAGAACACAAACCCAAAGTCATAGTAGCAGGAGCAAGTGCCTATCCCAGGTTTATCGATTTTGAGCGATTCCAAAATATTGCCAGGGAAGTTGACGCCATCTTAATGGTCGATATGGCCCATATTGCAGGTCTTGTTGCCGGTGGTGCCCATCCAAGCCCTGTTCCTTACGCCGATTTTGTTACCACCACCACTCATAAGACTTTGCGAGGGCCGCGTGGAGCTTTGATCTTGTGCAAAGAAAATTACGGCGCCCAACTTGATCGAACAGTTTTCCCAGGAACTCAGGGCGGACCCTTCATGCATGTTATAGCGGCAAAGGCCACATGTTTTAAACTCGCAATGCAGCCCGAGTTTAAAGAATATGCTAAACAGGTCGTCGCTAATGCCAAAGCTTTGGCTAAAGGGCTTAGCGAGCGGGGCTTCAGGCTTGTATCCGGGGGCACTGATAACCACATGATGCTCGTTGATCTGCGGAGCAAAAACATAACGGGCAAGGAAGCAGAAAAAATCCTGGAAAGCGTGGGCATAACCGTAAATAAAAACATGATCCCCTTTGATCCCGAAAAGGCGATGATTACGAGTGGCATTCGTATAGGAACGCCTGCTCTAACCACTAGAGGAATGAAAGAAAAAGAAATGGAAATCGTAACCGAACTGATCGATAGGGCCTTGTCTCATCCCGATGACGAAGTTGAAAAAGAAAGAGTGCGCAAGGAAGTCAAAGAGTTAGTTCACTTCTTCCCGCTTTACCCCGAGCTCAGTAATCCCTGGGGTTAAATTAAAACTAAGACAAAAGTCCGATGCCTAGCTCGGTATCGGACTTTTGTCGGATAAAGCCAAATCATAAGAGGCATCTTTCGAAACATCTTTAGTTGTGAGTTCTGTCGCTAAGAAACTCAAGATTAGTCCTTCTGTATTTTGGGCGCACAGTCACTATTTTATACTTTAGATTTTTATTCCTTATTACATGATTACCTGTTGTCCGCACAGTTCTATATAAAAATTGTTTAATAAATCCTAATCAAGTCCATGGCGAGTCTTTAAGCAAAAACTTCAGGTGGTGTTGTTGGCAGCTCGCCTAAATTTTTTCGTGCCTCTAACACCTTTTTGGAGGATTTGTTACGATATTCGGTAATTTTCTCTCCCCATGATTCGTCGCATGTTGAAAGGATTTGTACAGCCAGCAAAGCGGCGTTAACTGCTTGTCCTATCCCTACGGTTGCAACAGGGATCCCGGAAGGCATTTGTGCGATAGATAGAAGCGCATCAATTCCCTTTAGCGGTCCGACATCTAAGGGAAGACCTATCACGGGAAGTGAGGTATTGGCGGCTAAGGCTCCAGGAAGAGCTGCAGATAAACCGGCCGCCGCCAGGATCACCTTGATGCCTCGATCTCTTGCATTTTTTGCGTAGTTCACGACGTCTTCAGGGGTCCTATGTGCCGATGCGATGGTTACCTCAAAGGAAACGCCCAATTCATTTAAGATATTAAAAGCTCCCCTTAAGCGTTCTACATCGGAATTTGATCCCATTACTATCCCTATGAGTGGATTTCCCATTTCCTTTCCTCCTTAGTTTTGGTTAAATGGCTTTTAAGAATTTTTTGAAAGGCCCATGAGGCGTAGCTAGGTTCTTCGTATTTGTGAGTCAGCATGAGAAAATTAAAGCTCAATTCATCTACTCCCGCAAGGGGAAGCTCCACTAGACTGCCCCGCAAAATGTCTTCTTGTATCGCGAGTTTGCTGGTTAAAGCAAGGCCTACTCGGTGTCTTACCGCCTCTTTAAGCAGGTCAATATTGCCCAGGTCTATGAAGGTTTCAACGTTTATACGATGTCTTTTTAAAAATGCCACGGCGATATCGTTAATGCTTGACGGCGTAGAAGCAAAAACAAAGGGCATTCCCTCTAGTTGTGAGGGATTTATTTTGTCCTTTTTCCTCCAAGGATGTTCCGGCCAGGCGATTAAGGCCATGCGGTCTTCGTATATCCTGGTTATGTTGAGGAAGGACGACAGAATTGACGTTCCATCTGGAACGAACCCTATGTCGACGGCCCTTGCTTCGACGGCGGACCTTATTTCATGTGCATCTAGCGATTGTAGCGTCAAATCTATTTTGGAATGCCTTTTATGAAACTCTATCAAGGGCTTCATGAGAAGATATTGTGCCAGATGATGAGTGCTGGCCAAATTTAGGCTTCCTACCTCTAAGCTCTTGGTTGCCTTAAGCTTTTCGGCTATTGAGTCCGCCTTTTCGATGATCTTTTTAGCTATTTCAAAGAAGACCTTCCCGTCGGATGTGATACATATGCGCCTTCCCTTTTTATCAAAAAGCTTTATTTCAAATTCTTCTTCAAGAGCCTTTATCTGTTGACTCACAGCGGATTGTGTAATGAAAAGCCTTGAAGCCGCGCCAGTGATGGACATTTCATCGCAAACGGCAAGAAAGGTCCGCAACTGCTGTAGGGTCATTTTTAAAAATCCCCCTTTATCTGATCATCTAATAAGTTATGCCTAAAGTATATCAGAAATAAATATTAATTGTAACTTAAATAAATTCTAGTATAATAGAAACCAATAAACGATTATCATAGCGGTGAGGTTATTATGTTGAAGCGAGAAACCCTTCATGAAGTTATATGCCAAGTCTCACCTCAAGCGGTAGTTGAGTTATGCTCCAAATTAGTAGGCATCCCAAGCACCTCAGGCAGGGAAGAAAAAATCGCTCATTTCTTGTCGGATCTCCTTAAATCGCTTGGCTACGATATAGTCACAACAGACGATATGGGAAATGTCGTTGGAAGGCAAATGTTTAATCCCGGGGGAAAGCGTCTGCTTTTTGAGTCTCAAATGGATCACGTCGATGTTCGAGACGCCATAGAATGGTCTTTTTACCCTTACGGAGGGATAGTAAATAATGGCCATCTTTGCGGCAGAGGTGCAGTTGACGCTAAGGGGAGCTTGGCCGCGATGATCATAGCCGCTTCTGAGCTCAAAAGACATGCCAAATTTTTAGGTCTAAGCGGCGAATTGGCCGTAGCCTGTGTCGTTAACCAGGAAGTAGCCGAAGGAGTGGCCTCCTCCAAGGTGCATGAGCTTTTTGAACCTGACGGGGTGGTTATAGGAGAGGCGTCGAATTTGAACATCAAAAGGGGCCAGCGCGGAAGGGCGGAGCTTATCATCGAGGTTCAAGGTAAAAGTGCCCATACCTCTCTTCCGCTTTCGGGAGTAAACGCCGCAGAAAAGATGGTTTTTCTCCTTACTTATATTAGGCAACATTTTTTGCCACCGCGCCATTACTTGCTTGGCGACGGGATCATGGTTTTAACCGATTTGACGACCTCGCCTTCTTCTGGAACTAGCGTTTTGCCCGACAGGTGCGTTGCCACCTTCGACAGGAGGCTTTTGAGTGGCGAGACGGAAGGGCAAGTCCTGGAGGAAATTTCGCGCCTGATATCGCTTGCAAGGGACATTGATCCTGATATTAACGCCGACGTAAGAATATCTGAGGATTACGTGGAATGCTTCACCGGAAAGCGCATCAGGGTCAAACATTTTGCGCCGGGCTGGTTTTTTGAGGAAAGCGAAGAGCTCGTTGAAAAAGCTTTGATGGGCTTGCGCTTGGCGGGGATGGATCCTTCTTTATCTGAGTCCGGCTTTGGCACGAATGGCTGTTATTATGGAGGAATAAAGGGCATTCCGACCATAAGCTTTGGTCCCTCGGAGGAAAAGCTGGCTCACACCAAAGATGAGCGCCTAGATGTAGATCAGCTCGTAAAGGCAACGCGAGGATATATGTCAATAGCTGCATCTTTTCTTGAAGGATAGCCTTCATTTGCCATTGCATCGATGAGTTCTTTGAATGAGCGGTTAAATCAGATGGTCGTTATCTAGTTCGAAAGGCACCGAAAAAGGAGGTATTGATCGTGGCTCTAGTTAAGAAGTTAAAATGCGTCCTTTGCGGAAAAGAGTTTGACCCTGAAAGTGACACTTTCACCTGCACGGACTGCGGACCTGACGGCACTTTAGACGTTTTATATGATTACGGGGAAATAAAGGGCAAGTTCACTCCCAAGGCTTTATTTCAAAGAAAGGAAAAAAGCATCTCGCGTTATATAGACCTTCTTCCCATAAGCGATCCTTCTTTTTTTCCAAACCTAAAGGTAGGATGTTCTCCCCTGTACGAAAGCTCATTTTGGGCGAAAAAACTTGGAGTAAGACAAGTTTTAATAAAAGACGACGGCAGAAACCCTACGGCTTCTTTTAAAGACAGGGCGAGTTTTATAGGGGTTGCGAAGGCAAAAGAGGCAGGAGCAACATCAATTTCATGTGCTTCTACCGGAAACGCCGCAAGTTCGCTGGCTGGATGTGCTGCCGTTGGCGGCCTTGATTGCTACATATTTGTCCCGGAAAAAGCTCCCATAAATAAAGTGACTCAACTTTTGATATACGGGGCTAAAGTATTTTTGGTCAAAGAAACTTATGAAGACGCTTTCCGGTTGGCATCGAAGGCAATTGAAACTTATGGTTGGTATAACAGAAACAGCGCCATAAATCCCTACCTGGTCGAGGGCAAGAAAACGTGCGCGCTGGAATTGGCTGAAGAGCTGTCCTTTGATCTTCCAGACAAAGTCTTTGTTTCCGTGGGCGACGGATGCATAATAAGCGGTTTTTACAAGGGCTTTTACGACCTGAAACAAATTGGTCTGATAGACGAAATTCCTGAGCTCATAGGAGTTCAAGCCGAAGGCGCAGCTCCCATATATAAGGCATTTATAGAAGGGAAAAATTTCATAACCAAGGAAAAGACCAATACCTTGGCAGATAGCATCGCCGTTGGCGAGCCTCGAAACTGGGCTAAGGCGCTTCGTGCCGTAAGAAACTCAGGAGGTGATATGGTAACTGTTACCGATGAAGAGATATTGGAGGCCATGAGATTGCTCGCCCGCACCACTGGGGTGTTCGGGGAGCCCGCTGGCGTCGCCGGTTTTGCCGGACTTTTAAAGTACGCTCAAAGCCATAAGTTGAAAGGCGACGAAAGCATAGCCGTGATCGTCACAGGTAACGGCTTGAAGGATTCGGAGAGCGCAAGAAAAGCTGCCGGCAGACCTTTTGTCGTAGAGCCGACACTTGAGGCGGTAAGCCGTATCCTTGGTTCAATGAATTAAATAAAATAAAATATAAACGAAAAGGAGAGAGCGAAATTGATAGACCTCACCATTAACGAAGAAGTTTTAAAAAAGGCAGTCGAAAGGGCGAAAGAGAAGGGCATCATTCTTCCTACCTTTGAACAGATGAAGGATCCGACGAAGATTCCACAAGCTATTAAGGATAAACTTAAGGAAGTAGGTCTTTGGGATGTAAATCCACTTAACCTTTTTCGCATAACCTGGAAGAACGAACCCAAAGAAAAGGGTGGAACTTTTGGCAAGGTCAATTACTTTGTGATGCCGAGCGAAATTACAGGCGTCAAAGCGAAGATCGTAGCTTTGGTCGGCAAGTGGTTTCCTACAGGTGCTCATAAAGTTGGCGCCACTTACGGTTGTCTCGTTCCTCGCCTCGTAACAGGACAGTTCGATCCGACCTCTCAGAAAGCGGTATGGCCTTCTACTGGAAATTATTGCAGGGGCGGGGCTTACAACTCTCAACTTTTAGGTTGTGACTCTATCGCCATACTCCCTGAGGGGATGAGCAGGGAAAGGTTTGAATGGCTCAAAAGCGTTGCCGGAGAAATCATAACTACGCCCGGTGGCGAAAGCAACGTCAAAGAGATATTTGACAAATCTTGGGAATTGAAACGCACCAGAGAAGACGTAGTGGTATTTAACCAATTCGAAGAATTTGGAAACTACCTTTGGCATCACGAGGTAACCGGCAGTGCCATGGAAGAGGTATTGGCAGAAATCATGAAGCCTGAAGATAAATACTTTGGCGTCTCCTTGACCTCAGGCTCCGCCGGGACGCTTGGAAGCGGCGATTATCTAAAGAAAATTTTCCCGCAAAGCAAAATTGCCGTTTGCGAGGCTAAACAATGCCCGACCCTCCTTTACAACGGTTTCGGCGATCACAGGATCGAAGGCATAGGCGACAAACATGTCCCATGGATACATAACGTTAAAAATACCGATATGATTGTCGACATAGATGACGAAGCCTGTCTGCGCCTGCTGAGGCTTTTTAACGAAGAGGCGGGGAGAGAATACCTAAACTCAGTGGGCGTTCCACGCGAAGTAACGGATAATCTCTCGCTTCTTGGGATATCGGGCATAGCAAACGTCATTGGCGCAGTAAAGATGGCAAAATACTACGATCTCACCGAAAAAGACGTAATATTGACGGTCTTCACCGACTCAGCTGAAATGTACCTCTCAAGGGTAGAAGAAATGCGAGAAGCAGAAGGTCCCTACGATGAACAACTGGCAGAAAAAGACCTTCACGCCTACATGCTCTCTCAGACCACAGATTGGATGCTCGAGCTTTCTTACTACGACAGGTTCCGCGTTCACAATCTCAAGTACTACACCTGGATAGAACAACAGGGAAAATGTCCGGATGAACTAAATGCACAATGGTACGATTACGAAAACTACTGGGAAAACATTCCAAAGGTAACGCCCAAAATAGACGAGCTAATCGAGAAGTTTAACGAAAGGACAGGCCTTTTAAAAGAGCTCAAATGAGGCCGCCTTTTAGGCGGGCGTAATTGCGCTTGACGATTGTGATAGCCATTTTGATTTGCGTCATAACTCTTTCTTCGCGAAGCTATGTTGTTTTTTAAGTAATATGTAAAAAAGGGGGGATCGACGTGGAACTGAGAAAAGAGATACTTAAAAAGGCCGAAAGCTACAGGCCTCTTATCAGCAAGTTTTTAAGGGATATCATTGCCCTTCCAAGTCAAAGCTCCAATGAAGGGGCTGTCGTAAATAGGATTGCTCAAGAAATGGAAAAGGTGGGTTTTGACAGGATAGATATTGATCCCATGGGAAACATACTTGGATACGTTGGAAATGGCCCTAGATTGATTGCCATGGATGGTCACATAGATACGGTCGATGTGGGAGATCCTTCTCTGTGGACATTCGATCCTTACGAGGGATTTGAGGACGAAGAACGAATTGGCGGAAGAGGGGCTAGCGACCAAAAGGGCGGCATGGCCTCGATGGTCTACGGTGCAAAGATCATGAAGGAGTTGGGATTGCTGGGCGATTGCACTGTGCTCATAACGGGCACGGTACAAGAAGAAGACTGTGACGGACTTTGCTGGCAGTACATCATCGAAGAGGATAAGATAAGGCCCGACTTTGTATTGTTGACCGAGCCCACTGCATGCAGGGTTTACAGGGGTCAACGGGGTAGGATGGAGATTAAAGTTGCGACCAAAGGTGTATCTTGTCACGGTTCGGCTCCAGAAAGGGGAGATAACGCCATTTACAAGATGGCTCCTATCATACTTGAACTCAGGGCGCTGCACGAAAATCTTGGCTACGACGAATTCTTGGGCCGAGGCAGCCTGACGGTATCGGAAATTTTCTTTACCTCCCCGTCGAGATGTGCCGTTGCCGATAGCTGCGCTATCTCCATTGATAGACGCCTAACTATAGGAGAAACCTGGGAAGAGGCTTTAAATCAGGTAAGGAGGCTTCCTGGAGTTAAAGCTTCTTCGGCTGATGTGTCTCTTTATTCTTATGCGCGTCCATCGTGGAAAGGATTGGTGTATCCTACGGATTGTTATTTCCCTGCATGGGTGGTGGAGGAAGATCACATAGCTTGCAGGACGCTCGTTGAGGCTCATAGAAAACTTTTCGGCGAAGATCCCCTAGTGGACAAGTGGACCTTTTCGACAAATGGCGTTTCCATCATGGGACGTTACGGCATCCCCTGTGTGGGTTTTGGCCCGGGACACGAGGAGCAGGCTCATGCTCCAAACGAAGTCACCTGGAAGGACGAGTTGGTAAAGGCAGCGGCACTTTACGCCGCCGTGCCTTATGTTTATTCAAACATGAAAAGCTAGAATGAGGGGGTAAAAAAATATGCAAACACAATTTCGAAATAAACATTTTATAACTCTTCAGGAGTGGACTAAGGAAGAAATAGATACGCTTCTAGACGTTTCTTTCGAGCTTAAAAGACATTTCGCCATGGGAGTTCCAACGCCTTACCTTTTATATAAGACCATATTTTTGATGTTCTTTGAGCAGTCAACACGCACGAGAAACTCCATGGAGGCCGGCATCGCTCAGTTAGGAGGGCATGCCAATTACCTGGACACGAGCACTATGCAGATCGCACACGGCGAATCGGCCAAGGACACGGCCATAATACTTTCCCGCTTCGGCCACGGCATAGCCTGCCGTAATTGTTTTTGGGACATCGGCAACAAATATCTCCGCGAGATGGCTGAGTGGGCCACAGTTCCCGTCATGAACTTACAATGCGACTTATACCACCCGATGCAGGTCTTGGCCGATCTCATGACGATAAAAGAAAAGGTAAAAGACACCCAAGGGCTTAAGGTTTCCGTAATTTGGGCTTACGCTACTACTCATAAAAAGCCGATATCTGTGCCCTTGAGCCAAATTTTACTCTTCCCCAGGTATGGCATGGATGTGACCCTGGCTTATCCGGAAGGCTACGATATGCCCGATTGGGCCATAAAGCAAGCCGAAGAAAACGCCAAAGCAAACGGCGGAAGTCTTAGAATCACGCATAACCAGGAAGAGGCTTATGAAGGAGCACACGTGGTGATCCCCAAAAACTGGGGAGACTGGGTAACCAATCCCGATCCGGAAGTTATCAACCCTCGATTAGAAGCCAACAAACATTGGAAGTGTACCGAAAAGATGATGAGCCTTGCTGACCCCGACGTCATGTACATGCATGCCCTACCGGCAGATCGCAAAAACGAGGTTGAAGATTCGGTCATAGACGGGCCTCACTCCATCGTTTTTGATGAGGCAGAAAATAGGATACACACGGCCAAGGCGGTAATGACCTTGACCATGGGAGGGAAGTAAAGTATTTACTTTGCCCTTAGAGGAGGGGGAAAATATGGCAAACTTGAAAGTAAATATAGCTGGGATGGAATTTGAAAATCCCTTGATCGTCGCTGCGGGACCTCCTTCAAGAAATTACGAGACCATCAAAAGAATGGTAGAAGGCGGAGCAGGCGGCGTAGTGACAAAGACCATATCAGTTAAGGCTGCCGATGTGCCTCGTCCCTGTATGGCTGCCTTTAAGGAAAGCTTCATAAACGCAGAGCTTTGGTCCGAACATTCTCCGGAATACTGGCTTGAGAATGAATATGAAAGGATTTCCGCATTGCCCGTCCCAATAATAGTGGGGATGGGATACACAGCTGAAGAACTTTCCGATCTTATCCCAAAGACGGAGCCTTTTGCCGATGCCTTTGAGATATCAACCCACTACGTTGGCCGCGATATTACGCCGGTATTAAATACTATTACGGCAGCTCGTAGATCTACCAAAAAACCGATTATCGTAAAGGTGAGCCCAGGTGTTCCGGATTTGGCCGAGCTGGGAAGAAGGCTCGAAGAAGTCGGGGTGGATGCTTTGGCTGCCATCAATTCGGTGGGGCCGGCTTTGAGAATAGATTTAAAGACGGGCTTGCCCTACATGGGAAGCAGCGATGGTTACGGTTGGGTCTCTGGACCTGCTATCAAAGGAATAGCGCTTCGCCACGTATTTGAGCTATCGCAGGCCGTTTCCATACCAGTCATAGGGGTAGGAGGGGTCTCAACTGGTGAGGACGTTGTTGAAATGTTTATGGTCGGTGCTTCGGCAGTGCAAATATGCACCCAAGCGATCGTAGAAGGTCCCAAGGCCTTCAAGAGGATCGCGCAAGAAGCGTCAAAGTGGCTGGACGAACATGGCTACTCTTCCCTTGAAGAAATAAAGGGGTTAACCGCCAAAAAGTGGTCGACGAGAAAAGAACCCCTTGTCAAAGTGACACCTAACGTGAACGAGGAAAAATGCACCGGATGTCACCGATGCGAGGAGTCATGTCTGTATTACGCTATAGCCGTAGGACCTTCCGGTAAGGCCGAAGTCACCCCTGATGCCTGTTTTGGATGCGGGCTCTGCTATACGCGTTGTCCCGTCGGTGCCATTACGCTGTCTTGAACACCTGCTTTAGCCCTGTAGGCATAGGCATACGGCCACAGGGCCAAAGCGAGGCTAGAGGGGGAAAAGAGATGTTTAGTACAGTAAATAAACCTGTAGAGAGGATTGATGCCTACGAAAAGGTGACGGGAAGGGCGAAGTACGGAGCTGACCTTCAGTTTGCCGGCATGTTGTACGGTAAGGTGCTCCGGGCAAGGTACCCTTCGGCCAAAATAAAGAAGATAAACGTCGAAAGGGCGCGTTCCCTTCCGGGCGTATGGGCGGTCATGACGGCCGAAAACGTCCCTTGTAACGAAATAGGCGTCATAATCCAAGACCAACAGATCTTGGCAAAGGAGCGTGTTTATTACATAGGTGATGGGATAGCCATGGTGGCAGCTGAATCTCTTGAGACCGCTACCAGGGCCTTAGAGGCCATCGAAGTTGAATACGAAGAGATCCCGGGCGTATTTTGTCCAATCGAGGCTAAAAATGAGAGTCCAATTCACCCAGACCGCAGGGATAACGAGATAATACACCACAAATTGAGGAAGGGCGACGTAAATAAAGGTTTTGCCGACTCAGACGTGATTTTAAATAGGGAATACGAGACGCAGTTTGTCGAACACGGCTATCTGGAACCCGAAGCGGTAGTTGCTGTGCCTCACGAGAACGGGAGCTTGGTGACGATTTACGGTTCAGTGCAAAATATATTTGCCACGAGGGATGCCGTTGCAAGGTGTCTAAAGGCTGGTTTGAGCGAGATAAGGATCGTTCAAAACCACATAGGAGGCAGTTTCGGCGGAAAAGACGAGGTCGTATCTTCCATGGCTTGCAGGGCTGCCATTTTGGCTTTAAAGACAAACAGGCCTGTGAAGATGGTAAACACCAGAGAAGAGTCCATTGTAGAAAGCTACAAAAGGCATCCCTATAAGATGAAATACAAGGTCGGAGCTACGAAAGACGGAAGGCTTTTGGCCATGGAAATTGAAGTAGTAGCAGATGGTGGAGCTTATGCCTGCCAAACCCCCTTCGTTCCCTGGAGGTCTGTCGTTCAGGCGACCGGACCCTACGAAGTACCTCACGTTAAAACCGATACCTATGGTTATTACACCAATAACGTCTACACGGGAGCCATGCGCGGTTACGGCTCTCCCCAGGTGATATTTGCAAACGAGTCTCTAATGGATGAGCTTGCCCAGGAGCTGGGGTTAAGTCCCCTTGAGATTCGCATGAAAAACATCTTGAGGAACGGTTCTGTAACGGCAAGCGGCCAAAAATTGGATCGCCACGAAGTGAGCCTGGCTGAGGTCATAGAAAAGGCGGCTAAGGCCATTGATTTCGAGGAAAAATATAAAAGATACAGCAAACCACAAAGCGGAGATACCCGAAGGGGCATAGGCATGGCCATAAGTTACAGAGGCTGCAGCCTGGGCGCTGAGGCAGTGGACGCTGCCGGTGCTGTTTTGTCGATTCAAAAGGATGGAAGCGTTTACCTTTACAGTGGTTTGGCTGAAAACGGTCAGGGATTGAAGACCGTCTTCTGTCAAATTGCTGCCGAAGAGCTTGGAGTGGGCATGAAGCACGTAACTTTTTTAGAAGCCAATACCTTGATTTCCCCCGACAGTGGCTCCACCGTGGCATCTCGTTCCACCTTGGTGGGAGGAAACGCCGTCTTAAATGCCGCCAGAAGGGCAAAAGATGCCTTATCAAAGTTTGTAGCCGATCAGTTTGGTTTATCCTCAAGTGATCTCGTCTTTGAAGACGACTATTTATTTACCTTGGACGGCAAGAAATTGATTTCCTTTGCAGAAGCTGCCAACAAGGCTTTCTGGGCGGGCGTTCAGCTGTCCCATGTGGGCTGGTATGTAGCGCCAAGCATTCACTGGGACGAGGAGGCGGGAAAGGGAAATCCCTATTTTACATACGTCTACGCCTGTCAGATGGCAGAGGTCGAAGTTGATATGGGAACGGGAGAGGTGACGGTGTTGAACATGGCAGCCGCCCATGACGTAGGCAGGGCGATTAACCCGGAGATGTTGAAGGGCCAAATATACGGAGGAGTGATGATGGGACTGGGATATGGCATCTTGGAAGAAGTGGAAATTGACGAAGGCTATATCTTAAACTTGAATTTCGATAATTATTTGATGCCGACTTCCAAGGATATGCCTACGATCATTCCTATCATCGTCGAAAATCCCGATCCGGACGGACCGTACGGTGCAAAGTCCATAGGTGAACCTACGCTTGAACTTGGAGCTGCTGCCATAGCCAACGCCATAGCACAGGCAACGGGCAAGAGGATCAGATCCTTGCCCTTGAACTTAGAGAGGGTGCTTTTGGGCTATCCCTTAAAGAAGGGGCGTGGCAAGAAATGATTGACTACGAATTTATAAAGGCGCGTTCTTTAAAGGAAGCCCTAGATTTCCTCGGCAATTACGAAGACGTCAAGGCCATTGCCGGCGGGACTGACTTGATTGTCGATATTAGAAAGGAAAATGTCAGGGCGAAGGGATTCAAGTATTTATTGGACATTAGTGGTTTAAAAGAACTTGAATTCATAGAAAAAGAGCGAGACCGTGTAGTATTGGGAGCTTTGTTGACCCATACCTCTTTGATCGAATCTCCCATCATTGAGCAACACTTCCCCTTACTGGCCTCAGCTGCCAAGACCATTGGCTCTCCTCAGATTAGAAACAGGGGCACGATTGGAGGAAATATCAATAATGCTTCTCCAGCTGCCGATTTGCTTCCTCCACTCATCGCCTTAAAGGCACAAGTTAAATTGTGTTCTGTCAAGGGCGAAAGGACCATGTCATTGGAAGAATTTTTGGCTGGTCCCTACAAGACCAACCGCCAAAGTGACGAACTCATGACTGAGGTGCACATTCCACTTGTCAGCGAAGACTATCTGGGGAACTTCCAAAAGATAGGAAGAAGGAAAGCCATGAACATAGCCCGCCTAAATTTGGCCATCCTTTTAGGCATAAATGACGGCACTATTTTTGATCCAAGGGTCGTGCCCGGTGCGGCGACGGCCTATCCGATACGTTTTGGAAAGGTGGAAGAAGCCATTTCAGGCAAAGACATAAAAGACATCGATCCGGTCGAGATAGGAGAACTTGCAAGCGAAGAAATGATCTCCTTCACGGGCGTTCGCTGGTCCACGCCTTACAAGCGTGTGGCTTTAGCGAGCTTGGTCAAAAGGGCATTAGAGTCGATTTTCCAGGAGGCGAAGGTCGATGAGTAAGATCGAAGTTAACATTACCGTAAACGGGGCAAAACACCGCCTTGAGGTAGGACCAAAGGAGAGATTAATCGATACGCTTCGGGAGCGTCTTCACCTTACCGGTACGAAAGAAGGCTGCGGCGTGGGAGAATGTGGCGCTTGCACGGTTATCCTTGACGGCGAGGCGGTACATTCCTGCTTGATTCTGACGGCACAAGTCGATGGAAGCGAGGTTTTAACCGTCGAGGGCTTAGAGGTTGACGGACGTCTTCATCCGCTGCAGGAAGCCTTCATAAAACATCACGCCATTCAGTGTGGTTTTTGTACTCCCGGCATGCTCATGTCCGCCAAGGCCTTGCTCGACAAAAACCCAAACCCGACCAGAGAAGAGATAAAAACCGCCATAGAAGGAAATTTGTGCCGTTGCACGGGATACGAGCAGATCATCGAGGCCATAGAAAGTGCAGCGAATGAGCTTCAAGTTGCTTCACATTAAACATAGAAGCTTCTTAAGCACTTAAATTTGTTTTTCTTTGCCTAAATTAGATAAATTTAGCAGTTAGGAGTCAGAAAGGAGGGATAGAAATGCTGATATTAAAAGGCGGAACAATTGTAACCCTAGGTGAAGACTGCAGGGTAATAGAAGACGGTGCTATGGTCATCGATGGTGATACTATAGCTGCGGTGGGGAAAAGCGGCGATATCCTTGCAAAATATGGTAATGGGGAAGGCGTAACTGTAAAAGACTTGGGCGGCAGGCTCGTGATGCCGGGTTTGCTAAACGCTCACATGCATTTTTACAGTACCTTTGCTCGAGGCATGTCCATAGCAGGCCCCTCGCCAAAGACGTTTAAGGAGATCTTAGAACGGCTTTGGTGGAGTATGGATAAAGACCTCGCGACTGAAGAAGAACTTTACTACAGCGCCCTGATAGGTGCCATAGAATCGGTTAAATGCGGTACCACTGCTCTGCTGGATCATCACGCTTCATTTGGCATGATCGATGGGAGCTTGGACGTTTTGGAGAAAGCCTTGCGCGACGTAGGTCTTAAAGGGTCGCTTTGCTTTGAGGTTTCAGACCGTTGGGGCCCAAAGGCGAGGGACGCCTCCATCGCTGAAAACGTCAGATTCATAAAAAAGAACAAAAACGATCCCTTTGTGCGTGCAATGTTCGGGCTGCATGCTTCTTTTACGCTGGAAGATGAGACCGTGAGGCGCTGCGTAAGAGAAGCAGAAGACCTGGACGTGCCCTTTCACTTTCACTTGGCAGAAGGTCTCGCGGACGTGACCGATGCCAGGGAAAGGGGTTACAAGGGTGTAACGGACAGGTTGTACGAGCTCGGGGTTTTAACTACTGGAAGCCTTGCCATTCACGGGGTGCACATAGACGAGCCCGAAATCGATCTTTTGGCAAAATGTGGCGTAAATGTCGTTCATAATCCGGAGTCCAACATGAACAACGCCGTCGGCGTGCCAAACGTCGTGGGGATGATTGCAAAGGGCGTAAACGTAGGACTAGGTACTGATGGTTATACCCCTTCGATGCTGGAGTCGGCCAAGGTCGCTTACATAATACATAAACACGAGCGGCGAGATCCGACCGTAGGTTGGACTGAGACGGCAAAGATGCTTTTCGAGTCAAACGCTTCCATATTTTCCGAACACTTTGGCAAGCCCATGGGAGTTATAAAAGAAGGGGCCGCTGCTGATCTGGTGATTCTTGATTACTTTCCGCCAACGCCCTTGATACCTCAAAACTTTTTGGGACATCTCATATTTGGCATCAGAGATAACGCCGTAAACACCGTCATTGTGGACGGGAAAGTGGTGGTCGAAGATCACGTCTTGGTCACCATGGATGAAAGCCACGTGATGTCTGAAGCCAAAAGGGTAGCAGAAAGCTACTGGAGCAAAAGGAGTTGAAAGCAATGGAGTGGCATTGGCCAAAAGATTTAGAGGAATTGGCAAGACTCCTGAAGGAAGAAGGGGCGCTCATTCATGCAGGCGGCACGGCGATAAGGGAAGAAAGGATTAAATCTGCAGTGCACGTTATCGACATGTCTTGTCTGCCCTTAAATTATGTCAAAAGGCAAGATGGGGTTTGGCATATCGGCGCTACTGCAGTTCTTAACGACATCATAGATGCCTTCGAAGGAGCCCATGGCGATCACTTGCTCGTCAAAGCTTTAAAGAACACTGCAACAACGCCCTTGAGAAACCGCATTACCGTGGGAGGGAGCGTCTTTTTGTCGCCCCTTTGGTCTAATCTGATGGGTCCGCTTTTGGCACTTGAAGCGGAAGTGGAAGTGGTTGGCAAACTAAATGGAACGTACAAATACGAAGACCTCTTGTCCAAAAAGGCTGAGTTTCAAGGAAGCGCAGTAAAGGAAATAAAGTTCTCAGATAAAAATATAATGTATTTCTTTGACAGGTTTGCTCGCACTGCAACGGATTACTCAGCTTTTACCGTAACCATCGTTTTGGCAGTTGAAACAGATGTTGTTAAGGACGCGAAGATTGTCGTCACGGGTTGTAAGAAAATTTATGAGAGATTGAGCCAAGCGGAGACCAAGGTGATAGGGAAAAAACTTAAAGAGCTTACTCCAGAAGACATCCTTGAAGGTGCAAACGTGGAATTTGCCGATAAGCCCGCAGGAAGCGGGGCCTATTTGGCCGAAGTTTCAAAGGTCTTTTTGTGCCGCGGACTTGAGGCCTTGGGGTGTGCGAGGTGATGAAGATGAAGGCAAACTTTAAAATAAACGGAAAAAACTTTGAATTTGAATTTCCTCCTCACGCTAAGCTTCTTGACGTATTGCGAGAAAACGGCTTTACGGAGGTAAAGTGTGGCTGCAGGGAGGGCTTTTGTGGCGCTTGCTCTGTGCTCTTGGATGGAAAACTCGTAAACTCCTGCATGATTTACGCTGCTTCCGCCAAAGACAGAGAAATCACCACGGTCAAGAAGATAGGAACACTTCATGAACCGCATCCCATACAGGAGGCCTTCGTTGAGGCGGGAGCCGTTCAGTGCGGCTACTGCACTCCAGGCATGGTGCTTGCCACTTACACGTTGCTCGAAAGAAACCCCAACCCGACCGATGAGGAGATAAAAGAGGCCCTTGACGGAAATTTCTGCAGGTGCACGGGTTATGTTAAGATCATCGATGCTGTCAAGCTTGCGGCGGAGAAGGTGAAAGAAAATGACTAATTATATTAATGTTGGGAAAAATAAAGAAAAGGTAGACGCTCTTGCGCTAGCGACGGGCGAACCGCTTTTTACAGACGACTTTTTCCTCAAAGATCCTCTTCATATAGCCTTTCTTTATTCACCTCACGCGCATGCAAGGATAAAATCGATAGATACGAGCGAAGCCGAGTCCACGCCCGGCGTGGCTCTGGTTTTGACTTACAAAAATACTCCAAGGGTACTTTATACATCGGCCGGTCAGTCCTATCCTGAACTGTCGCCTTACGATATGTACATGTTTGATGAAAAGGTGAGGTTCGTTGGCGACAGAGTTGCGCTGGTTGCAGCAGAGACATTGGAAATTGCAAAAGAGGCGGTAAAAAAGATAAAAGTTGAATACGAAGTTCTTCCTGCCCTTTTTGACATTGAGAAGGCCGAAAAAGACGGCGCTCCCGTGCTTCATGACGGCGATGAGCACACACTTATATCTTCTGCCATCTACAAACCCGAAAAGAACTTGGTCGCTAGAATATCCTTTATATACGGCGATTCGAAAAAGGGATTTGAGGAATCTGATTTAGTGGAAGAGGCTACCTACTATACCCATAACGCATCGCACTGCGCCCTCGAGACGCACGCAGTTAAGGCCACATTTGATCAATACGGAAGACTCGTACTCATCACTTCTACCCAGGTCCCCTTTCATACAAGGAGGATAGTTTCGAGCGTACTTGGCATTCCCATAAGCAAAATAAGGGTCATAAAACCGCGAATTGGCGGGGGTTTCGGAAGTAAACAGGAAGTGTTGTTTGAGCCCTATGTGGCACTGGTAGCCTGGAGGACAAAAAGACCTGCACAGGTTGTTACGTCCAGGGAAGAATACTTCATATCGGGCAGGACAAGGCACGCCATGCGTTCTAAGATAAAGATTGGCGCTAAAAAAGACGGAACTATCGTTGCAATGGAGATAGACGACCTCATGAATGCCGGCGCTTACGGGCCACACGGACCCACTGTTTTGTCCAACACCGGAGCTAAGGTACTGCCGTTATTCAATAAGATAAACAACGTGTCGTTTTTTGCCGATTGCGTCTACACGAACCTCCCGGTGGGTGGAGCTTACCGTGGATACGGAGCGACTCAAGGGTTTTTTGGGTTAAACCAGCACATAGATCACATCATGAGGTTGCTTGGAATTGATATGGCTGATTTTGTAAAAAAATGGCACATCAAAAGCGGCGAGACCTCTGAAGTGTTCAAGGTCATAGGAGAAGGCAAAACAGGTCACGAACAATTTGTCACATCTTGCAAGCTTTCTGAGTGCATTGATGCGGCAGCACAAGTCATCGGTTGGAAAGAAAAACGCAATGCGAAGCGTAGAGAAGGCGATAAGTTCTACGGCGTCGGCATGGCGGTAGCAACACAGGGGTCGGGTATACCCTTGGTGGATATGGGCGGTGCTCATATGAAGATGAACGAGGATGGCTCCTTTAACCTTCACGTTGGAGCTACTGACATAGGAACCGGTTCCGACACGGTGCTGGCTCAAATCGCAGCAGAAGCCCTTCGCGTTCCCTTTGAAAAAATTATAGTTTATTCTTCGGACACGGACATGACGCCTTACGATGTGGGAGCTTACGCTTCTTCGACGACTTACGTATCTGGCAACGCCGTTAAAAAATGCGCCGAAAAAGTTGCATCTCAGATATTGGATGTCGCTTCGGAAATGCTTGAATGCCCCAAGGAGGAGTTGTCCCTTGGCTTAGAAAAGGTAATTCACGAAAAAAGCGGCCGAATGTTGAGCTTTAAGGACATCGCCTACTATGCCTTTTACACGAAAAACCAGTTTCAAATAGAAGATAGTGCGTCATTTGTGAGCCCCGTTTCACCCTTCCCTTTTTGTGCCACCTTTGCTGAGGTCGAAGTTGACGTTAAAACAGGGATTGTAAAACCTTTGAAGGTGGTGACGGCTATGGATTGCGGCGTTGCCGTAAATCCGAAGCTTGCTGAAGGGCAGGTAGAAGGGGCCGTGCTAAACAGCATCAGTTTCAGTTTGTGCGAAGAGTATCTCTTTGACGAAAGCGGGAAGGTAAAAAATGCCAGTTTTTGGGATTACAAGGCCTACAAGACCACTGACTTGCCCGATATTGTCACCATACTCGTGCCTTCCTTCGAGGATTTTGGTCCTTACGGCGCGAAATCCGTCGGAGAAGTTGCGATCAACACGCCGGGGCCTGCCATAGCAAATGCCATTTATGATGCCGTGGGAGTCAGGATGTATAACCTCCCCATTACACCTGAGCGTCTTTTGAAGGCCTTGAAAGAAAAAGACATAAGTTAACACAATTAAGGGGCGTCCTGTGGGTGCCATTTTTGCTTTAGAAAGGGTGGTGAAAATTATGGCATATGACCCCGAACAACCTGTGTTTGAGCAGGAAATTCAGATGTTAACCAAGCCTATTCTTACAATTGACGAAAAGCCCAAATCCTTTTTTGAGACGTTTTATTACGCCTTGCAACTTACCTTAGTTGATTTCAGTCCCTTTATATGGGCTACCGCTTTCGTGGCCATGGCCGGCTTGCCGGAAAGCGTCACGCCTTCCATGATAAGTTATTGTTTCATAGGGGTTTTCGTAGCCACTATGATACAAACCACACTGGGAAATAGATTGCCCGTCGTTCAATTGCCTTCCGTTCCCATTTTTGTAAATATGGCTTCTATCGCCAAGACATATCCCTTTGGGCTTACCACAGCGTGGGGAGCTGCCTTTGCGGGCGGCATTATAGAAGGAGTTTTCGGCGCATCGAGAGTGCTCACCGTTTTAAGGAAGTTCATGCCGCCAGTCGTTGTCGGGTCGGTAGTCGCAACTATTGGCTTCGTCATAACCCGCATCTCCCTTTCTTGGGTTTTTGCAATAACGGATTCGCTGCACTTGACTCTTGGAATAGTAAGTTTTTTACTTGCCCTTTTCTTGCGTTTTAAGCTCAAAGGTCTCATATCCAGGGGATTCGTTTTAATTTCAATCCTCATCGTCGGGATATTTGGAGGAACTTTGCTTGGTGTATTTGATTGGGGAAGCGTTGCCAGGGCGAGTTGGATTGCCTTACCGAAACTTTTCCCCTTCAAAGGATACGATGGAGCCTCATCTCCTATGATATTCAGTTTCTCCGCCATACTTTTGATATTGACCGGTTATGCCTGTTCCATATTTGAGTCAATCGGCGATTATGCTGCTATATGTACGGCTGCCACCGAACCCTACAAGGTAAAACACATGAACAGAGGAATAGCAGCCGAGGGCTTTTCCTGCGCTTTGTGTTCTCTTTTTGGAGGCCTTCCCGTCACGAGCGCTAGTCAAAATGCGGGCATCATCGCCTCTACGGGCATCGCAAGCAGGATTGTCACACAAACCGCAGCTTTCATCTTTTTGCTTTACGGCCTATCTCCCAAGTTGACTACAATTTTGGCTGCTATCCCGAAATCCGTAATAGGTGGAGCCTTCATCATAAGCGCCGGCTTGATATTGTTGTCAGGCATAAATACGGTAATGTCAGACATCAAGGACAACTTTGGAAATATGATCGTAGCCGGTGTGACTCTTGGAGTATCCGTAATGATGCCTTATTATCTTAACTTAGAGCGAAGCGCTTGGCTTGGGACGTTGCGTCCTTTCACAAAGCTTTATCTCACCAATAACGTCTTTTTGGCCGTTACAGTTGGCATAGTGAGCAACTTGCTCATCAATTATGTGTTTTATAATAAAGAGCAGTAACTGACATATGAGGAGATGTTTACCTTTGGGTGAAAAACTCGAAGCCGAACTTGCTGAGGAAAAATCCAGCGATATCAGGAATGATGGGTCTATCGTGGGAAAATCTGTTGTGAGGGTGGACGCCTGGGATAAGGTCTCAGGAAAGGCCCAATATGTGGACGACATACCTTTCCCAGGCTGTTGGTATGGGGGAACGGTTAGAAGCGATGTGCCCCACGGGAAAATTGTCGGAATAAGGCAGGACCCGTCGTTTGATTGGTCGAAGGTAGTCTTTGTGACGGCAAAAGATCTGCCAGGCCCGAATGAAGTGGCCATGGTAAGACGTGACATGCCCATATTGGCAAAGGATATCGTAAATTACGTATCAGAACCTATAGCACTTATCGCTGCTCCGAGTAAGGCGCTCCTCAAGGCTGCATTAAAGGCCGTAAAAGTTGAAATAGAACCGATTGAGCCCGTGTTTACTATAGAAGAAGCGCTTTCGGGCGAGAACATCATATGGGGCGAGGATAACGTCCTTGCAAAGTTTGAAGTGAACAAGGGAAACGCAGAAGAAGCCTTTAATGAAGCTGACATCATAATCGAAGAGACCTACAGGACGGGACATCAGGAGCAGCTTTACCTTGAGCCACAGGGGATGGTTGCTCTGCCGCGCGACGATGGTGGCATCGAGGTGATAGGTTCCCTTCAATGTCCTTACTATATTCACAGCGCCATGACCCACGCCTTCATGCTTCCACCCGAAAAAGTGGTGATTAAACAAGCCGTCACCGGTGGCGGATTTGGAGGGAAGGAGGATTTCCCTTCCCTCCTTGCCATACATGCAGCCGTCCTGGCCTTGAAGGCCAAGCGGCCCGTAAAGATAATTTATGACAGGGCAGAAGACATGGTTTCAACCACCAAAAGACATCCCTCAAGGATACGGCACAGAAGCGGCGTAAAAAAGGATGGCACGATAGTAGCTCAGTACATAGACTTGGTCTTAGATGGCGGTGCCTATACGACGTTGAGCATTGTCGTATTACAGCGATCCTTGCTTCATGCAACGGGTTGTTACAATATCCCGAATGCGCATGTCTCAGCCAAAGTCGTTGCTACTAACACTCCGCCCAACGGTGCCTTCAGGGGCTTTGGGGCGCCACAAAGCATCTTTGCCATGGAACGGCAAATGGATAAAATTGCCAGGACCTTAGGTTTAAGTCCTGTCGAAGTGCGCCGTAAAAACTTGCTAAGGATTGGTGACGCCTTTCCCTTCGGCCAAGCGGTAGAAGATGGAGGAGCAAGGCTTGTCTTCGAACGTGCGCTGGCGATTTCCGAATACGAAAGGAAAAGGGCGGAATATTCGCGCGACAGAGACCCTAAAAGACGTGGCATTGGATTGTCTCTTTTCCTGCACGGCGGTGGTTTTACGGGATCGGGAGAACAAGCGATAGATGGTAAGGTCAAGCTTAAGTTAACAAGCGAGAGAGTTGAACTTTATGTAAGCAGCGTCGATATGGGACAGGGCGCAGCGACGGTATTGACGCAAATTACAGCCCAAGGCCTTCAAATACCCTTTGAAAGGGTTAGATATATGTCTCCCGATACTTCTAAAGCACCTGACAGCGGACCCACGGTAGCTTCTCGTACCACCATGATAGTTGGAAAGATTGTCCTTCGAGGGACGGAAAAACTGATAAAGCGCCTTAAAAAATACGTCTCCGATTACTTTGACGTCCCTGTTGAGGAAGTAGCTTATAGCAAGGGGGTCTTTCAAAGAAATGGCGTTTCTGTGGTCGAATTTTTCGAGGCAGCCCGAAGTTACGAAAAAAAGCATGGACCGCTGGAGGTTATAGGGGATTATTTGCACCCGGCAGAGCTTTACTGGGATGACGACCGATGTCAGGGCGACGCCTACCAGGGTTACGCCTGGGGCGCTAACGTTTTAGAAGTAGAAGTGGATACGGACACCTGGGAAGTAAGGCCCTTGAGGGATACTGTCGTCGTAGATGTGGGCACGGCCGTAAACCCCCTGCTTGCCGTGGGCCAGGTCGAAGGGGGTAGCCTGCAGGGGTTAGGTTACGGCTACCTTGAGGTCATAGAAGTCGAAGGCGGCAAATACAAAAACGACAGGCTTTCTAATTACATCATACCAACGAGCGTCGATTGTCCCGACTTTTTCGTCGAGCTGACGGAAGTACCCTGCAGCAGGGGAGCCTTCGGTGCCAAGGGTTTGGGCGAAATGCCCTTGAGCGGAGGCGGTCCTGCCGTGGCGGCTGCCATAGAGCATGCCACAGGTCTTTTTTCTAACAAACTTCCCATAACTGGAGAGGTGCTCACCGCACTTGAGCAAAAAGGGGATGAAAGGCGATCATGAGGTTGCAGTTTATCTTAAACGAAAGAGAAGTTGCGGCTGAAGTTTCTCCCTTGGATCGGTTGCTCGATGTATTAAGAGAAGAGCTTGGTCACACGGGGACCAAGGAAGGCTGCGGCGAAGGCGAGTGCGGGGCCTGCTCCGTATTGCTTGACGGAAAACTTGTCAACTCCTGCTTGGTGCCCGCCTTGCAAGCACGAGGTGCCGATGTGCTCACGATAGAGGGTTTAGACGGTAAAGACGACGAACTTCAAAGGGCTTTCGTCGAGGAAGGAGCCGTGCAGTGCGGTTTTTGTATTCCCGGGATGGTTTTGGCGGCTAGAGCCCTGTTGCAAGACAACCCACATCCCAATCGAGACGAAATAAAACACGCACTGGCAGGGAATTTATGTCGCTGTACGGGATACGAGCGCATCTTTCGAGCTGTTGAAAGGGCCGCCGCGGCCGGTTACGGTGAACGATTAAAGCTAAAACAACCGCAAAAAAGAGGGCTTCGCTGCGAAAGCGTTCAGTTGCGAGGAAGCGAGCCTTCATGGGTATTCCTGCCCAAAAACCTGAAAGAAGCCTTAGAGATTTTAAGCAATCATCCTGATATCACATTGCTTTCAGGATGCACCGATTTTTATCCTGATCTTAAAAAAGAAAAACCAGAACCTGAAAAAGTGATGGATATTTGGGGCCTGGAGGGCTTAATGGAGATTGAGCTCACAGGAAACTATCTTGAAATTGGAAGCGGAGTTACCTTCGCAGCGATAATCTCCTCAGAACCGGTCAAAAAGCATTTCCCGGCTCTTGTGTCGGCTGGATCAATGATAGGTGGGGTAGCGGTCCAAAACAGGGCCACCATTGGAGGAAATTTGGTCAACGCTTCCGCAGCTGCCGACATTCCCCCTTTGCTTTTTGTACTCGGTGCGACGCTTGTGCTTCAAAGCAAAGATGGGACCCGCGAAGTTCCAGTCACGGAATTTTACAGCGGCTACAGGAAGACCGTTTTAAGACCGAACGAATTGCTTAAAAGCATAAAGATACCCTTGCCCTTGCCTGAAACAAGGCAGTTTTTCTACAAAAGGGGCTCAAGGCTTGCCTTGACCATATCGAGGCTTTCAGTGGCCGGTTTTGCCAGGGTCGATGGCGGGGTCATAACCGATATTCGCATAGCCGTAGGCAGCATGTCACCCATTCCCATGTTTCTTACCGAGGTTCAAAATTACCTCGAGGGCCAAAGGCTGACCGATGAAGTCATAAGGAAAGCCGGTTTGATGGCAAGTCAGGCCGTGTCTCCAAGGACGTCCGCGGATTACAGAAAACGAGTTACCGGAAGGCTTATATCTCGCTTCCTGCTTGAACTGAGAGATAAGCAAGGATAGGGGACCGGCGTTTTTGCCTTAAAATCGCATTTGAGAAGGGAGTGAAATGATGAACTGCGACGAAAAAACCTTGGTTTGCCGCTTGCTCGACGTGATCGAAAATGACATATTGCCACTTACCAAAGAATGCGTCCCCCAGGGCAACAAAATATTTGGCGGAGCGGTACTTAAAGCCGACGACCTTTCCCTTGTGGTTGCAGCCACCAACCACGAGAGTGAAAATCCGATCTTTCACGGCGAGATATACACGATCCTCAAATTTTTTGAGTTAAAGGATCGACCAAGACCTGATGAATGTCTTTTTCTTTCGACTCATGAGCCTTGCTCCATGTGTTTGTCGGCCATAGCATGGGCTGGATTCCCGAAGATTTATTATTTTTTCAGGTACCAGGACACGAACGATGTATTTAACATTCCTCATGACATCAAAATGCTTAAAGAGGTGTTTGACTGCGAGCGCCCAAGCTCCAAGAACTCATTTTTTGAATCCCATTGCATTTTAGATATGGCGTCAGATATCAAAGACGATGAAATGATCAGGTATCAGATTGACAGGATAGTTGAAGCCTACAACGTCCTTTCAATGGAGTACCAATGCATTAAAGATAGAATAAATAATATTATAAGAAAATAAAATAAGTACGTCCAAAGGTACCAACTATCGTTAGTCCGAAACACGGTAACTTGCAAAAGATAACGGTTATGTTATGCTTTAGTTAGGTTATTAGCTTGCTTAAGTGACGACGGAAATAGGGATAAGATTTGCTTTGGTTTTCGCGAACAATTTTCGTCTCGATAAGGTTTTGTGGATCGTTTTCTTTGACCTATAGGATTGTCACCAGAGATGGTTGCGGTTGAGGTAAAAAAATTTAAGTAAAAAAGTGTCATAGGAGGTGTTAAATGCTATGGGTGAATGGTTAGACAGGCGATTTAACGTAACCGCCAGCGGAAGTAGCATTCGCACCGAAATCATTGCCGGGATAACTACCTTTATGACTATGGCTTACATTATTTTCGTGAATCCTGCAATTTTAAGCGAAGCTGGCATGGATTTTGGCGCGGTCATGACTGCAACCTGTATAGCTTCTGCGGTAGGCACCATTTTAATGGCTTTACTGGCAAATTATCCCTTCGCCTTAGCACCGGGCATGGGGCTTAACGCCTTTTTCGCCTTTACCGTGGTCTTGGGCATGCAGGTGAGTTGGCAAACTGCACTTGCTGCCGTTTTTCTCGATGGAATTATATTCATCATACTTACAATCGGTAAGATAAGACAGGCCATTGTAAATGCAGTTCCCTATACGCTTAAGGTTGCAGTGGGAGCAGGTATAGGCATGTTCATAGCTTTGATTGGTTTGATACAAGCCGAAATTATAGTGGATAACCCGGCTACATTGGTATCTTTGGGCAATTTAAAGTCAGCCGTTCCGATCCTTTCTTTGCTGGGACTGCTTTTCATGGCCGTTCTTAATGCTTACCGGGTCAAGGGATCGCTTCTTTGGGGCATATTGTTAATTACCTTGATTAGCATCCCTCTTGGGGTTACCACGGCTCCGGAGAGCTTATTTTCGGCTCCACCGAGCTTGGCCCCCGTGTTTTTAAAATTCGATCTCAAATCCGCTTTGACCTTTGCGATGTTCCCGGTGGTCATAACTTTCGTCTTCGTCGACATGTTCGATACCATAGGGACGCTCATTGGAGTTTCCACGCGCGCAGGCATGCTGGACGAAAAAGGCGATCTTCCGAAGGCTGGCGAAGCGCTTTTTGCCGATGCCGTGGCTACGGTCGTTGGTGCCTGTCTTGGGACCAGCACTGTAACCACCTACGTAGAAAGCGCTGCAGGCGTCGAAGAGGGTGGAAGGACCGGTTTAACGGGAATTGTAGTAGCCATCTTGTTCTTGCTGGCCCTATTTATATCTCCAATAGCGCGCATCGTACCTCCCGCTGCAACGGCGCCCGCGCTCGTCATGGTTGGCGTCTTCATGATGCAGACCTTGAAGAATCTTAATTACGACGATATCACCGAGATAGCGCCGGCATGCATCACCATATTTGCCATGCCTTTTACTTATTCCATAGCCGAAGGAATTTCTTGGGGAATTATTTCTTATGCTTTAATCAAACTTTTTTCCGGCCGAGGCAAAGAAGTCAGCAAGACCATGTACGTACTGGCCATTCTGTTTTTGCTCAAAGAATTCATGCTTTAATAAATACTAAACAAAGGCCTGCCACGCGATGTCCCTGCGATAATGGGCATCCTTAAAATGGATGGAAGAAACGGCGTGGTAGGCCTTTTCTTTTGCATCTTTTAAGTTATCGGCCAGCCCTACTACCGTAAGGACCCTTCCTCCCTTTGTAAGAAATTTACTTTCTTCTTTTTTTGTGCCCGAATGAAACACGATGACATCATCTTTGTCTTTGAGTCCATCCAGCCCCTCGATTGGATAACCCGTTTCGTATTTTTCGGGATATCCGCCCGAGGCCATCACGACACCGACGGCGCTTCCATTGACGGTTATTTCATCTAATTCATCGAGAGTGCCGCGGCAGCATGACAGGAAAAGTTCGCCCCAATCAACGTTGCATATGGGGAGGACGACTTGTGCTTCAGGATCCCCGAACCGCACATTATACTCGAGCACGTAGGGATCGCCATCGTGTATCATGAGTCCGGCGTATATGGTTCCGGTAAAATTGATATTATCGGCTTTCAATCCTTGTACAGTTGGTCTTATGATTTCATTCTCGATTCTAGCTTTTAGGGCCTCGTTTACTTGGGGTAGGGGAGCGTAAGCTCCCATCCCGCCCGTGTTTGGTCCCTCATCGTTGTCAAAGGCCCTTTTATGATCCTGACTCAAAGGGAGCATCTTATAAGAATTCCCATCGGTTATGGCCATGGCTGTTAGCTCGTAGCCTTTTAAGAAGTCTTCTACTATGACGATTTGTCCCGCTTCGCCCAACTTTCCTTCCACTAACAACTCGTGCGCGGCTTTTAAGGCACTGGACAAGTCCCCAACCACGAAGGCGCCTTTCCCGGAAGCCAATCCATCTGCCTTTATTACAAGGGGCGGTGTGCGCTTTGTGAGGGCTGATTCGGCCTCATCGTAACTACTGCATACGTCAAATGCGGCACTCCGTATGTTGTGCCTTTTCATGAATCTTTTCGCAAAAACTTTGCTTCCTTCGAGCATGGCGCCTGACTTACCGGGCCCGTACACCAAAATACCTGCTTTTTTTAAAGCATCAGCGACCCCCGCGACCAGAGGAGCTTCAGGGCCTATCACGACCAGGTCGACCCTTTGATTTAAGGTCAAATCCAAAACTTGACTTTCATTCAAGGGGTTTATGGAAAAAACGTCACATACGTCCGAGATGCCACCGTTACCGGGGGCGGCTATCACTTCGGAGACCCTTTTTGATTTTTTAAGCGCGTAAACGAGGGCATGTTCCCTCCCCCCGCTTCCTAAGACTAATACTTTCATCTTTTAAAAGACCTCCCCTGGAGTTCAATGGCGAAAGGTTCTTGCCTTCGTAATCAACATCGGCATTTTATGCTTTATGCAAGCGTTTTTTACCTCTTCGTCGCGTTTTGAACCACCCGGTTGAAGTATGAGAGAAATGTTTGCCCGGGCTGCAAGTTCAATGCTGTCAGGAAAGGGAAAAAACCCGTCTGAGGCCAAAACGGAGCCCTTTGACTTTTCGCCTGCGTGTCTTATGGCCCATTCAACGGCGTCAACGCGGCTCGTAAAACCCGATGCTATGGCCACCGTAGCGCCATCCTTTGCCAGGGCTATGGCGTTGCTTTTTGCCAAAGCGGCAGCCTTCCAGGCTACCAAGGCGTCATGTCGTAGATCCAACCTTTTTTCTCCTACCCACTCGCCGCCTTCAAAATCGACTTCAGGGGGCATGACGTCTTTTTGTGCCAAGAAACCAAAGGTGGTTTTGGTCAGTCTCAAATTATCATCGTGGTTTGGGCCGAAGCGAATTAGCCTTAAATTTGGCCTACGGTCCTCGAAGACTTTTAAAGCCTCGGTCGAAAAGGAAGGAGCTACGATTAACTCATAAAATTTAGCGGATACCTCAAGTGCCGTGTCTTCGTCAACCACTCGGGTAAAACCTATTATGCCGCCGTAGGCTGACACAGGGTCTGAAGCAAGAGCGCCTTCGTAAGCTGATATCAAGTTTTCCCCTATGGCCAAACCGCAGGGCGTCGTATGTTTGATTATTACGCACCCCGGGGAGTCCTTTAAAAGCAATATGCCTTTTACGGCAGCATCAGCGTCCAGCAAATTGTTGTAAGACAACTTGCTTCCTCCCATTTGTTTAAAAGGAATGTCCACTATGGGATGTTCGTAAAGGGCAGCGCTTTGATAAGGGTTCTCGCCGTACTTAAGATCTGCGGTCTTTTTTAAGGGGATGGGGTAAGTATGGGGAAAAAGCTCTTCATCTTCCATGGCCTTTTTCAATGTAGAGTGAATTATAGAGTCGTAGAGGGCAGTCTCTGCAAAGGCCTTCAATGCAAGTTTCTGGCGCGTTTCAAGTGACACGTTGCCAAGGCGCGTTAATTCGTCAGTTACGGCATCGTAATCTGTCGGGTCGATGACGATTGTCACGTAGCGGAAGTTTTTAGCTGCTGCCCTTATTAACGTCACGCCTCCTATATCTATGTTTTCTATTAAATCTCCTAAATCCGCTCTTTTCTTCGCAACTTCCTCAAAGGGATATAAGTTGCATACAACTATATCGATCAAGGGAATGCCCCATTTTTCCACATCCGCCAGATCCATTTGAAAGTTTCGTCGCGCCAAAATGCCGCCTAATACCGAAGGATGAAGCGTTTTTACCCTTCCTCCAAGAATGTGTGGGTAGCCCGACAAGTCAGCGATTTCCTTGACAGGTATGCCCTGTTCTTTGAGGTAGCTTGCCGTCCCTGAGGAGGAAACTATCTCATATCCCAATTCATGAAGCTTTTTTGCCAAAATCTCGACACCATTTTTATCGAACACAGATATTAGCGCTCTCTTAATATGGTCCTTCAATCGTCATTCGCCTGCCTTTCATTTTGAAGCGTCCTGCAAATAGGTTCTTTAAGGTCTGCCAGTAAAGGTCATGTTCAATCGCATGAATTTTTTCTTCCAGGCTTTCAAGGGTGTCCTCGTCGCAGATGCGAACTTCCCTTTGACTTAGAATGGGGCCGTGATCCATCTTTTCGTCAACCAGATGTACAGTGACGCCCGTCACTTTTACTCCATATTCAAAGGCGTCTTTTATGGCCTGTGTGCCCGGGAAAGAAGGCAAAAGAGATGGGTGAATGTTTACGATTCTTTTTTCGTATTTGCCTACGAATGTGGGGGAAAGCATCCTCATGAAACCTGCCAGGACGATCCAATCGACGGAGTCACTTTGGAGTTTTTCATCCAAGACCTTTTCTGCCTGCTCTTTTCCTTCTTCGTAGGGAAGTAAAAGCGTTTTAAGGCCCAGACTTTTGGCCATCATTATTCCATAGGCGTCTTTTTTATCGCTTGCTACGAAACAAATTTTAGCTTCTAAGTCACCCTGGGCGCATCTTTGTGCCAAAGCGAGCATGTTAGAGCCCCGCCCTGACAGCAAAATCGCCATATTGGTCAACCTTTGATCACCTCGCCTATGACAAAGTGGGGTTCCTTCAGTCCTTTGAGGACGTCTTCAAGCAAGGAAAGTTCCTTTTTGTCTATGACTAAAACGAAGCCTATCCCTAAATTAAATACCTTTCTCATTTCCTCTTCCTCGACTCCTGCCCTTGCGATGAGATCGTAAATTTTTGGGCGCCTCCAGGAGTTGTAGTCCAGGTATAAAGAAAATTCATCGGGGATGACCCGCAAGATGTTGTCCTTTAAGCCACCGCCTGTTATGTGGGCCATAGCTTTTATTTTGACTTTTTCAAGCACAGCCATCACGATTTTGGGATATAGCCTAGTTGGTTCAAGCAAGACTTTTGCAAGGGACTTTCCTTCGTTTAAGGGGTCAGAGTCCAAGGAAAGCCTCAATCCCTCTTCGAGCAAGGCCTTTCTTACCAGGCTGAAGCCATTGCTGTGAAGCCCGCTTGAAGGAAGCCCTACCAGCAGGTCGCCGACAGAGACATCTTCACCCGTTATTACGCGCCCATCTTCTACCACTCCAAGGGCAAAACCGGCTAGATCAAAACCTTCAGCAGGATATGTGCCGGGCATCTCTGCCGTCTCTCCGCCAAGCAGAGCGCAGCCGCTTTCCTTGCAGGCTTTTGCTATGCCGTAGATAACGGGGTAAAATCTTTGGCTGTCCAGCTTCCCACAGGCTATGTAATCGAGAAAAAATAAGGGCTTGGCACCGCAGGTAATGAGGTCATTTACGTTCATGGCCACCAAGTCTTGCCCGAGACCCTCAAGGTCTCCCGCCTTTTTTGCTATTTCGAGCTTGGTTCCAACGCCGTCGCAACAAGCGGCCAAATAAAGACCTTTTCCTAAGTCGTATAAGCCACTGAAACCGCCAACGCCTGAGACCACGCGACTGTCTTGGGCAATAGAGGCGGCCTTTTTGACGAGCTTCACCCAGTCGTCAGCTGCCTTTAATGACACACCTGCCTTTTCATAGGTCCACTTCATGGGCATCATTCCTCCATATAATTGCCGCTAAAACAGGCCGTGCAAAGTTCGATTTCAGGAAGGTCGATGGAGCCGATAAGGTCTTCGATATCAAGGAAGCATAAGGAGTCGGCTCCTATGTGTTTTTTTAGAGTTTCCACGTCCATCTTTGCCGCTGCCAGGTCAGAAGACGTTGGGGTATCTATTCCGTAAATGCAGGGAAATTTAACGGGCGGTGAAGCTATACGCAAGTGAATCTCCTTGGCGCCGGCTTCGCGAAGGAAGCGAAGGGCTATCTTCGAGGTAGTGCCTCGTATGATTGAGTCATCAACGACGACTATCTTTTTGTCCCTTATCAGGTTGTCGATGGGGTTCAACTTGATCTGAACGCCAAGTTCTCTGACGCGCCTCGTGGGTTGGATAAAGGTCCTTCCTACGTATCTGTTCCTTACGATGGCCATCTCAAAGGGCAATTTTGAAGTGAAAGCGTAGCCAAGAGCTCCTATTGTGCCGCTATCGGGCATCCCTAAGACGAGCTCTCCTTGAGGGCAGGGACAAGTTTTGGCCAGCTTTTGACCCAGCTTTAATCTGACGTCGTACACGGAATGGCCGTCTATGTCACTGTCCGGGCGAGCAAGGTAAACGTATTCAAAGGAACACCTGAAACGTCTAGTTGCCTTCGTGTCAATATTTAAGCTTTTAATGTTCCCTTCGTTTATGATTATGATTTCACCGGGCCTCACGTCGCGCACATAACTGGCTTTGACGATGTCCAGAGCGCAACTTTCGGAAGCAACGTAGAAAATGCCGTCCCTTTTTCCTATCGTCAAGGGTCTAAAACCCCACGGGTCCCTTGCAGCAACTAAGCTGCCTTCGATCAAAGCGACGATGCTAAAGGCACCTCTGAGTTTGCTTAAAGATTTTATTAGTGCGTCGATAGGCGATAAGTTTTGTTCGTGAGCCATGAGGTGCAAGATGACTTCCGTGTCTGTGGCGGATTGAAATATGGCGCCCCTGGATTCGAGGTCGCGCTTTAAGCCTTCTGCATTAGTAATATTGCCGTTGTGAGCTATGGCGACATGTCCCTTAGAATAGGAGGCGTGCAGGGGTTGGGCATTTATTAAACTTGACTTTCCCGCCGTGACGTAACGGACATGACCTATGGCGCATGTGGTCTTTTCTTTTGCGAGTTTTTCCTGGTTTAACGCAGCGTGTACCAAGCCCATCCCTTTTTGGATCTGCAGATGAGCTTCATCGTCTATCCACGCAATGCCTGCCGATTCTTGCCCACGATGTTGAAGGGCATATAAACCCAAGTAGACGTCCTCCAAAATCTGATCTTTTTTTGGAGTGCTAACGCCAAATATTCCACACATTCTCCTTTGCCTCCATAAATAACACTATGGCTGGTTAAATTAAATCCCGCGAATATGTCCGCCTTATATTACCTTATATTAAATGAATACCTTTATTATTTATAACGGTTCCAATCTCCCGGATCGGGTAACCTTTCCATATCTTTAAAAAATCCTCTGTCTTGGCCTCGGGAACCGAATATAAGGCCCGCGGGCCTCCTTCGCCAAACAAAAGCTTTTCGTCGGCCCCTTTAATCTTACATCCAAGCTCTGCCTTAGCAGTCATCCTCATCAAGGTTATAATTAGCCCTCCGTGGCCTACGCATCTTCCGCTTGAGGCAGCTTGCAAAGTGGCCGTTTTAATGGCACGCTCGCAAAATGCGCGTTCGGCGTCAAAATCAAGGAGTTCAACGGGTCCTGTCAGTTTTCCTTCGAAGATTCGCTGGTAAGCGCTTGCCTGCAGCTGGCCGTCTTTTCCTGCTAAGAACAGTTTGTCCGATACATCGGGATCGTTGCTTTTTAAAAATGTCTTGCCATCAAAGGCACCAACGGCGCATACTGCCGGCGTGGGCAAAATCGCACACTTTGGTGACTCGTTATAAAGACTGACGTTTCCTGAAACAATGGGGCAGTCAAGCTCCCTGCATGCTGCGGCCATGCCTTTTACTACTTCAGATATGCTCCAAAAGTTTTCGGGGATTTCGGGAGAAGGAAAATTAAGGCAATCGGTCATACCAAGTGGATATGAACCTGCTACGGCCAGTTTTCTTATTGCCCTGGCGACCGTTTCAGCTCCTCCGGCAAAGGGGTCTACGGCGCACCTCCATGGATCGCTTGCGACGGCAAGCGCCACGAGCTTATCTATTTCTTTTATATAAAGGATGGCCACGGGGTTTCCCGGCCCAAGCATGGTCCTGCTTTGAGCCGTATAGTCGAACTGTTCGTAAATCCATGATTTGTCCTCAAATTGCGGTAAAGAGTACAAGATATTCGCGAGCCTTGAAAGGTCACCCCTTTCAAGCATGATCGTTTCGTCTTTGGGGTATTTGACTTCAACTTTGACGGGCTCGCGCTTGGGCCATTCGATCTTAGGGCTTGAAGTAAGAAGGGATGCGGGAACGTTGGCCACGATTTCGCCTTTATCCTTTAAGACGTATTTATCTTCCGTGATGATTTTTCCTATAATTTCGCACTCAAGGTTCCATTTGTCGGCCAAGGCTTTTACTTCGTCAAAGTTTTCTTCCTCTATTGCGAGTAGCATTCTTTCTTGAGATTCGGAAAGGGCAATCTCAAAGGGCTCCATATCCTTTTCTCTCAAAGGCACGTTATCCAAGTAAATTTCGGCGCCTGCCCCTGCTTTTGCGGCCAATTCGACGGCAGATGATGTTATGCCGGCAGCTCCCATGTCTTGCATGCTGACGATCAAGCCTTTGTCCAATATTTCAAGGGTGCATTCTATGAGCACTTTTCCGGCGAAGGGGTCGCCCACCTGGACCTGAGGCTTACTTTCCTTTACAGCATCGTCAAGCTGAGTCGAGGCAAAAGCAGCTCCTGCAACTCCGTCACGGCCCGTCTTTGAACCCAGCAACACCAAGACGTTTCCGGGTTTGGATGCACCGGAACTAATAACTTTATCTAACTTTACCAACCCTGCGCACATGGCGTTGACCAAGGGGTTTTCTCTGTAACAAGGATCGTAGTAGGTCAAGCCCCCTACGGTTGGAACACTGGTGCAGTTGGCGTAATTTGCGATTCCTTTTATGACTCCCTCTCGCAAGAAGTTAGATCTTTCATCGCTTGGCGGGCCTAAAAAAAGGCAGTCCATGGAGGCTATGGGGCGAGCTCCCACGGCCAGAACGTCCCTGATGATCCCACCCACGCCCGTAGCAGCTCCCTGGACGGGTTCTATGGCAGAAGGGTGGTTGTGACTTTCCATCTTGAAGGCTATGCCAAAACCCGAACCAATATTTACGATTCCGGCATTTTCTCCCGGACCTTGAAGGACGTGCTTGCCTTCCGTTGGAAAAAGGGCCAGCAAATCTTTGGTGGACTTGTAACTGCAGTGCTCAGACCACATCACGGAGAACAGCCTTAATTCGATATCGTTTGGCTCCCTCCCCAAGGCGTCTTTTATCTGCAGATATTCTTCCTCCCTTAAACCGAAGAAGGTTTCTCTCATTTTTGCATCTCCTTTATTCCCGTATTCTGCGCCAGATTTCTTCGTATGCTTCTAAGACGTTGCCTAAGTCTTTCCTGAATCTATCTTTATCCAATCGTTCACTTGACGAGAGATCCCAAAAGCGGCATGTATCGGGAGAAATTTCGTCAGCTAGATAAACATTTCCATCGTCGTCCGTTCCGAACTCCAGTTTGAAATCTACGAGCTTAATGCCGCGTTCTAGCAAGAATTCGGACAATATCTCGTTAACTTTTATGCTAAGTTGCTTCATCCTTTCTACTTGGGCCTTTGAGGCAAAGCTAAATGCCCTGATGTGATCTTCCGTCACCAAGGGATCGCCAAGCTCATCGTTTTTCAGGTAAAACTCCACAAGTGGGGGATCAAGATTTAAGCCTTCCCGGACGCCCAGCCTTTTGCATAAAGATCCCGTGCTTACGTTTCTAACAACCACTTCCAGGGGAATTATCTTGAGCTTTTTCACGAGTTGGTGGTTATCGTCCAATAACTTTACGAAGTGGGTGGGGATGTTTTTACTTTGCAGAAGCTCGAAAAAGGTGGCGCTTATCAGGTTTGTCAGCCTTCCCTTGCCTTGTAGAGAGTCTTTTTTCTTTGCGTTAAAGGCCGTTAGCGAGTCTTTGTATTCGAATATCGCAAGGGTCGGGTCATCGGTCTCATAGACTTTCTTTGCCTTCCCCTCATAAATAAGCTTAATTTTATTCATATCATCACCTCATATTCCGTACCAGTGTTTACATTTATGGCATAGATAGCTATAAATGTCAATATATTTGGCTCCATAAAGCACAAAAAGCTAAAAGGGATTTACGCTTGATCTGAACGATTTTTTGGCATCGTATTTTTGTGGTAGACTGAACTACTCCCTGTGATAAGA
>NZ_CALETC010000260.1:0-6677 GCF_937920065.1 Acetomicrobium mobile | reverse complement strand
AGAACGCGAGGTGGCTTGACTCCACCCGTCGTTTGGCGCTTGTTTTCGACGGGAAATATCTGTACTTAGCAAGGATCTCGCCCGATGACGAAAAAACCGGCAAAAAAGGCGAAAGATACTTTTACAAATTTAAAACGATAGACATACTAAAAGAGCTGATAGGCCTCTTTGACGCCACGGTTGAAAATGCAAGCAAATTCTTAAGACAGAAGGAAGAAGCGATAAATGACGACAGTTATCTTGAAATCATTCGTTAACTTTAGGTTTCCGCCTTATCTGTCTTACCTTTAAATTTAGCAGGTTTGCTTGTATCTGATCTTTAAGTCTTACGTACAAGTTCTTTGTCCTTGCCCGATCCTTGTGTTATGTAAAAGAAGGAAGCAAGGAAATGTGAATTTTGCAAAATATCATTATAGCTAAACATCAACAAGGTCTGGACTTTGGTGTAGTTTATAAAATACAATAAACAGTAAAGCAAGTGATAACATTAAGCAGAGGTGTGTATTAATCTTGAAAACGATAAAAGTTGTCGCAGGCATTATCATCGATAATAATGATAAAGTTTTAATTGCAAGGCGTGGCAGTAAGGAGAGTTTTGCTGGAGGTTGGGAATTTCCCGGAGGAAAAATAGAAGCTGATGAAACACCTCAAGAAGCCCTCAAAAGAGAACTAAAGGAGGAATTGGATTTAACAATATCTATAGGTGAGCTTTGTGCTGAAGTAACGCAAAACTATGAAGGTGCAAATATTACTTTGCTTGCTTATTATTGCGTGTTTGTAGATGGAAAAATCTCAATATCGGTCCATGATATGTATAAATGGGTTAAGGTAAACAATTTATTAAAATACAAACTATTACCAGCTGATATTCAAATAGCTAAAAAAATGTTAGAAAGATATTTAAGTAAAACATGAAGGAGGAGCTGCATCATGGATTGTTGTTTTAAGGGTACAATCTCAGAATTTTTAGGTGTAAGCAAAGATGAGTGGCTTGGACGACAAATGAAGGATAATTACTCTGCATTAACAAATGAAGCCCCAAGTAAAGAGCAACTAGCAGCATGGAACGATTGTTATGATAAAAGCCTGCCGTTCTTCAAAGCATGTGTTAAATATGATTGCTACATTATATTTGAATACTTATTACCCAGAGAGGGCGGAAGACGTCCAGATGTCCTTTTACTCTCAGGTGAACATTTATTTGTTCTAGAATATAAGATGAAAGAAAGTCCTACGCTAGCAGATTTGGATCAAATTTTTGCATATGCAAGAGATCTAAAAAATTACCATAGCGCCTCTCATGATTTAACAGTAACGCCTGTTCTTGTGTTAACGAAGGCTATAAACAAAAAATATCATTACGATAATGTCTATATATGTTCTCCCGATAAACTTGAAGAATTGATCATATCAAAACTTTCCAATAAACAAGTTATAAGTCTAGATGGCTGGCTTAAGGGTGAATATGCTCCATTACCTTCATTGGTAGAAGCTGCCAAAGCTATTTATCAAAATGAAGATTTGCCATATATACGAAAAGCTTATAGCGCTGGAATCCCCCAAGCAGTTGATAAGCTTATTGGTATTGCTCAGGATGCAAAAAATAACGGCAATAGAGTGCTTGCCTTGGTGACAGGAGTTCCAGGGTCAGGTAAAACTTTGTTGGGCCTTGATTTCGTGCATAAAGTTCATAGCAACTTTCAAGGCTCCACGTTTTTATCTGGCAATGGGCCATTGATTGAGGTATTGCAGTATGCTCTTAAGAATAAAACGTTTGTTAGGCCGCTTAGAAATTTCGTAATAGAATACGGCATTATGAAGCGAGGTATACCAAAAGAACATATCATAGTTTTCGATGAAGCCCAACGTGCTTGGGATAAAGATCATGTTTTTAAAAAGCACAATATAAGCAAGTCGGAACCAGAATTGATCATAGAGATTGCCGAAAATATCCCAGAGTGGTCTTTTTTGGTTGGCTTGGTTGGGGAAGGGCAAGAGATCCATGTGGGTGAAGAAGCTGGCATCTATCAATGGAGAGATGCCAGCGTTTCGGGAAAGTGTTCGTGGACGGTTGTCTGTCCTCCAAAGCTTAAAAGTATTTTTGAAGGTGTATGTTGTGTCGTTACATTTGATGAATTAGATCTTACGGTCTCTTTGCGTTCTCATTTAGCTGAAGATGTTACTAAATGGGTAGATAGTTTATTAGATGGAGATATTGAAAAGGCAACTCAGCTCAGCCAAAACATACACCAGCAGGGGTTTAGTATGTATATTACAAGGCGCTTGGACGGCGCAAAGAGATATTGTAGAAATAGATATATAAACGACCCAGAAAAAAGATATGGATTGATCTGTTCATCTAAGGCGAAAATACTCCATGAGTATGACATTGACAACTCATTCAAAACTACTAAAAATTTGAAAGTTGGGCCTTGGTACAATGAACCTGCCACAAATCCGCTGTCATGTTGCCAGCTCAACAAAGTTGCTACCGAGTTTTATTGTCAAGGGTTAGAGCTTGATATGCCTATCATATGTTGGGGAGAGGATCTTCAATGGAGTAATGGCGCTTGGAAGCGTTATGAGCGTCAATTCGATTGCAAGGATCCTCATCATCTGAGGTTGAACAGTTATCGAGTTTTATTAACTCGAGGGCGTGATGGTTTTGTAGTTTATATTCCTGATCACGAGTCTTTGAACGAAACATATGAAACATTGAAGAAAGCAGGATTAAAAGAAATATGAAACCTTTAACATAATAACATAACGCGAGGTGGTAAACATGGAGCGGCTCAGAGAAGAGTATAACGGAAGGCTTGTTGTCATTGATGATGATATGTTTTTTGCCGATGGTGTCCGTTATCCTTTGAGTTCTATTTGGGGTGTGAAGGGAGTGTATTACAAAATATCGGAAAGCGTAGGTTCTGCTGTGGTGGAAGGGGTCGGAACGGTGGCTAGCTCAGCTGCGGGATGTATTTTGGGGCCTATTTTTGGGCTTTGCATTTTAGGCATAGGTATTATTATTGTTGCTTCAATGTTAGGTGCTGATATGCCCGTGGGAGCTGCCTTCCTTCTTGCCGGTATTGCTTGTGTCTGTTTTCTCATAATTCGTGGCATAAGTAGCGGGGCTGGAGCTGCTGCCAAAGCAGCAGCCAAAAAGACATATTATCTTGTTATTTCTACACAAACGGGTGAAGTGGAATTATTAGAGGGGTTTCCTCTAGAAACATTGCAGAAGGTGGCAAGCGTTCTTGGTGAAATGATAGCAAAAGATGTTAATTTGGCTGAAAAATAACCATATTGCTAACCGCGTCAAATTGAATTTGACTTATAAAAAGCGGGCATGGTAATATATGTCGCGCAGGCAAAGGGAATTTGGGAACCAAGAAATTGGGATCCAATCTTCCGGCCCTACCGTGAGATGAATGGAAATATGATATAATCTACACAAACGGTGAGCGTAGCTCAACTGGTAAGAGCACTGGACTGTGGATCCAGGGGTTGGGGGTTCAAGTCCCCTCGCTCACCCCATTTTTATGGAAATCCAGTAACAGCAAGACTTTTCAAGCTTTCCCCCTTTTGTGCTTTTTCAAACAATCTCCTCCAAAAATGTACGAGTCCAGTGTCCTTGAAAAGGGGGATTGAAATGGGAAAAGTCTTGAGGTTTGTTAAACTTAAAAGCTGGGAAGATTATTTTGAGGAATTTCTGCTCCAAAAGGAGTTGGAGGGCCTAAGGCCTCGAACGCTCAACGACTACCGTTATTACATCCCACGTTTTTTTGAGGGAATTGCTCTCGAAAATGCCGAAACAATCACGCAGAGGGTGAAGGAATATTTTACACAAGAGCTGTCGCCAGCCTCGTTTAACCTACGGAGGAGCTACATCAAAAGCTTCTTCTCCTACCTGGTCGCACAAGGTGCCGTTACGGAAAACCCAATAGACTTCCCAAAAAGGAAGGACGAGGGGAGGGCCAGGGCAATTCCAAAAGAGACCTTAGAAAGGCTTTTAGAGCTTCCCGACAAAAGCACCTTTGCGGGGCTTAGAAATTACACGCTCATGCTTTTTTCTTTAGATACCGGCATAAGGCCGGGGGAGGCACTCCAACTACTGCCAAAGGACTTCAATGTAAGGGGGAGGGAAGTAGCCATATCCAAAGAGGTGGCCAAAACAAAAACGAGCAGGACCCTTCCTCTTTCCCCTGTCGTTTGCATAACAGTGCAAAAGCTGCTTTCCTCACGCCATCCCACATGGAAAGACGATGTCCCCGTCTTCTGCTCTCAAGACGGAGAATATTTGCAAGTTCGCTCATGGAGTCACGTCTTGGCAAGGTATTCAAAAAAGCTTGGCATTAGGGTTACGCCATACGATTTAAGGCACAGCTTCGCAATTCTGTATTTGAGAAACGGCGGAAATGTCTTCGCATTGCAAAGGACAATGGGCCATACGGACTTAAATATGACTAAGCGTTATTTGGCACTTGATGGAGACGACTTAAGAAATGAGCTTGAAAAGAGCAGTCCAATAAACTCGTTAATAAAGCCTAAAAAAAGAGTCAAGTAGATTAAATAGGGCTTCCGCCACATAGGGCAACCTAATTATAAAGTTTATAAACGTAATACTTTTGTGTCGATATTCATAGATAAAAACGATACATGAGGTAGCCAAACGCAAAAAACTAAACGTATGTGTGGTTATATTCAAACAGATGTAATATTTACGGCTATATTTATCTTATTAATTGACAGTACACTACAATTATGATATAATACAAAAAAATAGTATCTAAAAGAATGGAAGAGGCGAGCAGGGCAATATGGCAACCACTTATGAAATGGCCATTAAAATAGCCGGCAAACTGGACTCGACTTTTAGTCGGTCCTTTATGTCGGCTGCTTCAACCCTGCAGAGACACCAAAGAGAAATCACAGGCACCAAGGCAAGGCTGAAAGAGCTTGAAGAAGCCCACAAGCAGGGCAAGATATCTGCTGACGAATATATCGCATCCTACGCAAAATTCACGGCCGAGCTTGAGAAGGCGCAGGCTGCCCAAGAAAAACTAGCCAAGGCGGTTAATTTCCAGCAAAATATGGAAGCCAAGGCAAGCGATGCCAGGGGTAAATTATTGCGTTCGACCGCCCTTATGACGGCCGTCCTTGCCGGGCCAGTCGTCGCAGCGACAAAGTTCGAGTCCTCAATGGCGGATGTGCGAAAGGTTATGGACTTTAAGTCTCCCGAGCAGTTTAAGGCAATGGCCCAAGATATTCTCGAAATATCTCAGCGAGTTCCTATTGCTGCAAGCGGTATTGCAGACATAGTTGCAGCCGCCGGACAGGCCGGGATTGCAAGTGAAGAGACGGCATCTTTCGCTGAAACTGCAGCCAAAATGGCTGTAGCCTTCGACATCGCTGCAGGCGAAGCGGGAAGCCTGATGGCCACGTGGCGAACTTCATTTGGGATGACCCAGCAGGAAGTAATTAAGCTAGGCGACCAAATAAATTATCTATCAAATAACATAAACGCAACGGCCCCTGATATTGCAAGTATCGTTACTAAGATAGGCCCATTAGGCAAGATTGCTGGCCTAACAGCAGCAGATGTAGCAGCGCTTGGCGGGACGCTAAAGGCAGCGCTTGGCAAGGAAGGTGATGTAAGCGCTATTTCGACAGGCCTAATGACGTTAATTAAAACTCTCACCGCCGGAGCCAGCGCTACAAAGGAACAGAAAGAACTTTTGAAGGCCTTGGGATTTCAATCTCAAAAAATAGCGAAATCGATGCAAGTAGACCCTCGTGGGACGATAATCCAAGTTTTTGAAGCCATTAGAAAGGCACCAAAATACACTCAGACAGCAATTATAAATAAGCTTTTTGGCGAGATAGGCACCCGAACAATACCAATGCTCATAGACGGCCTTGGGAATTTAAATAAGAATTGGGATTTGGTGAACGACGCAACCGGGTACACGGGGAGTATGGAGAAAGAATTTATTGAAAGGTCTAAAACTACCGCAAATGCGATCCAGATGCTTTCCAACAACATCAACACCCTTGCAATCCGGTTAGGCAGTTTTCTACTCCCCCCGCTTGCTGAGACATCCCAAAAACTTTCTGCAGCTTCTAAGAAAGTGGCGGACTGGACCGATGCACATCCAAAGCTGACGAAGGCTTTAGTCTTGGGCACAGCTGGGATGCTGGCTTTCAACGTGGCCGTGCGGGCCGTCGAGTTTACAGTATTTTCTACTATAAATAGGTTTGCGAAGTTATACGTATTCCTTATGAAGCATAATATAGCCACTAAAATTGCGACTGTTTCGACTAAGGCCTGGGCGCTTGCTCAAAAAGGTCTTAACGTTGTCTTAGGCTTAAGCGGCAAGCTGCTGTCTGTCGGCAAGCTCATAGCCTATAACGTCGTCACCAAGGCTGTAGCGCTTGGAACAAAGATGTGGACGGCAGCCCAATGGCTTCTTAATGCAGCCCTTTCGGCAAACCCGATAGGCCTCATTGTGATGGCTATTGCCGGCCTTGTGGCTGGGCTAACCATCCTATATAAAAAAAGCGAGACTGTAAGGTCAATGATAAACACGTTATGGGATGCAATCGGTGCCGGGCCACGTGCCATTGCGGCTGTTATAGGCAAGTTATGGGATCTTATATCAGTCCTTGGCAAAATCAAAATA
>NZ_CALETC010000259.1:0-2439 GCF_937920065.1 Acetomicrobium mobile | reverse complement strand
ACAAGCCGAAGCATTATAAAGGCCAAAAGCAGATAATCTGTGTGTCGAAAGCAGTGGAAGATTATGTTAGAAGTGCCATGCCCTGGGTCGAGCGTACTTGGGTAGTATATAACGGAATTGACATGAAGGATGCGCAAGCTTCTCTTCCATTGATTCCTAAGGGCGATCACGTTTTACGAATTGGACTGCTTGCGACTTTTAAAGCTCAAAAAGGTCACGCCGACTTGCTTAAAGCTTTTGCAAAAATATGTGACAGGCTCCCCGTGGAATTAGTGCTTGGAGGTGATGGGCCGTTGCTAGCCGAGATGAAAAAGCTTGCAGGTGAGCTTGGCATCTCAGGCAAAGTGAATTTTACGGGTTTCATTCCTCCGGATAAGGTATTTCCCTTTTGGAGATCTTTGGATATAGTATGTGTGCCATCAAATTCGGAAGGTTTCCCTTTATCTTTGCTTGAAGCGATAGCTTGCGGATTGCCTGTAGTAGGGTATGCTGAGCCAGGCATTAAAGAAGCTATAGGAGATGGGGGTATACTTCTTCCCGTAGGAGATATAGGTGGCTTGTCTAAAGTTCTTGAGACGCTGGTCGAAAATGAGGGATTAAGAAAGCGTTTAGGAACCTCAAGCAGAGAAAGAAGCAAAATGTTCACTCAAGAAAATATGGTTGTTGAAGTGTTGAACATATATTATTTGATATTGTCTTCACATTAGACGTAATCTAGCATGATGACGTGCCCTTAATCGTTGGCAACACAGAGTCAAAGATGAACCTTTTTGCTTAATTTTTTATTTGATATTTATATTATATTTTATGGTTGAGTGTAAATCTTAGGTGTTTTCTGGAGGTTTGGGGAAGAAGGATGATCAGTATTGGTAAACTTGTCGCGAATTTTAAAACCGTTTGGCCTCTTCACCTCTTTTTTATTGGTATGGGGATCGCCTTTTTTGGCAAGGGATATGCTGCAATTCCCTTGTTATTGGTTTTATGTTGGTCAATAAAAAAGTTTATAAGGCAACCTGTTTTTGTGAAAGAAGTATTACGTAATGATCAGACAAAGTGGATATGTCTTTTTTTCGTCATTTTTATAGTGATGGTTTTTGTGTCAGATATCGTAACAGGTGGCAAATGGACTCATAGAGAAGGATTGATTGTGCATCTTGTGATGGGCCTATGTGTGTTTATGGGGATTTTTTTATCAAAGACATTTGACGAACAAAAGGTATTGCGTACGTTCTGGGGATGGATGAGTTTCTGGAGTTTGTTTGTTTTATTCTTCGTAGAATTGCGATTCCACGGCATTTACACTTACGAACATGGCATCATAGATGCTTCCAATGAACTGTACAGCCTGTTTGCAATTATGGGGTTGATTCATTTTGCATTTTTCGTTGAAGAGTTTGGTTTTAAAAAATACGCACCCTGGTTTTCTTTAACTTTTTCCATTTGGTCTTTTGCGGGAATTGTGCGTTTTTCTACGTCGGAATTGGTGTTTCCCCTGTATATTGTGGGTATTTTGTTTTTGTTGGTTCTGTCCAACCGTAAGCATGCCATGTTCTTGTTTTTCACATTAATGATAGGAAGCAGCGTATTAATAAGCTGTTCCCCTGAAATTATGGATTCTTTAAAATCGGTCGATTTAATATCCGAACATTTCTGGAGCAGACTATTAAATAAACGCGATGAAATTTGGACAGTTTCTCTTAGAATGATCGCCCAGCATCCCTTGTTGGGGGTTGGTTCGGGTAATTATGGGAGCGTATATAAAAGCATTATAGCAATGTCAAAAGACCTGCCGGACGATATGTTAATTTTTAGTCAATCTCATAGTGTTTGGCTTCAACAGGCTGTTGCGCATGGCATCGTAGCCTGGTGTGCATATTCGGGCCTGTTTTTTGCTATAATACGGCTAATTATTCATTCATACAGGATCTTACAGCGGCAGTTGTTGTCGACGATCGTTTTTTCCATTTGGTTTGTTTTTTTGGTGTATGGACTCGTGGAGATAGTACTGGTTTTTGAGGAGTTAATTCCTATAGTATGGGGAAGTTTGGGATTACTGATGGGAGCAATTGTGATTAAAGAAGAAAGCAGGTGAAGAAATAAAGAAATAATAGATAAGCACGAAAACAACCGTTGTGATTCCTGCTCATAACGCAGCCGCTACGATAGAAGACACATTAAAAAGAAGGGATATAACAGCGAGCTGGTAAAGTTGATCGAACGCTACTCGCTAGCACGTGCAACTCTTAAAATGTTACCTAATTTCATTTTACATGATGAGGATGAGAAGTTTTGGAAAGCTTTGCGTAACGAGAAAATAAGACAATTTTTAAAATATTCCTATTCCACATTTTTAGATAAACCTGAAATACCTTTTAAGGCATTTATGGCTTTGCATTTCCCTAAAATTTTTTACAGAAGATATGTCAAACAGCGCGAGAA
>NZ_CALETC010000258.1:0-3637 GCF_937920065.1 Acetomicrobium mobile | reverse complement strand
ATATAATTAGCTTATTTTATAGATAATTAGGAGGCATTTTAAATGTCAGAAGTTAGAGTAGAAAGGGAAATGGCAAAGAGAAGATCTGCTGTAAGGCCGATGAATAGCCGCATTGCGAAGTTGCGTGAAGAAAGCGTCGGCGCCGAGGTAAAGATCTCAAGCGAACGAGCGAGGCTCGTGACTGAGTTTTATAAAAGCGGCCAAGCAGACGGCAAATCCGAACCCGTGAGGCGTGCCATGGCCTTCAAGTTTTTGATGGAGCGCGTAAGCCTTCCCGTAGAAGACGGGCAGCTCATAGTAGGCCTTCGCGGCACCGGGCCTCAGGAAGTGCCAACCTATCCCGAAATATGCACTCACGACCTCGAAGATTTAAAGGTCTTAGATACAAGGGAAAACATGCCCTACAAGGTCGACGAGGATACCAAAAAGGTATATGAAGAAGAGATTATTCCTTTCTGGAAGGGCAAGACAACGAGAGAGATCATCTTTGAAAGCCTTCCCGAAGAATGGATCGATGCCTACGAAGCCGGAATATGGACCGAGTTCATGGAGCAGAGAGCGCCGGGTCATTCTGCCGGAGGAGAAAAGATTTTCGCGACGGGCGTTTTAGACATCAAAGAAGATATAAAAAGACAGATGGAGATGTTGAACCCGGCTGATCCTGCTTATTACGACAAAATGGAAGAGCTCAAAGCCATGGACATCGCTGCAGACGCCATATTGATATACGCAAAAAGGTACGCCGCAAAACTTAGGGAATTGGCCAAAGTTGAAAATGACGCAAAAAGAAAGGCCGAGCTTGAAAAGATGGCTCAAATATGCGATAAGGTGCCGACCCATTCGCCCGAGACCTTTTGGGAGGCCTTGCAACACTATTGGTTCGTCCATGTTGGCATCGTGTATGAGACAAACCCCTGGGACTCTTTCAATCCCGGGAGGTTGGATCAGCACCTTTTTCCTTTCTATGAAAAGGAAATTGCCGATGGTACACTCACCAGAGAGCAGGCAAAGGAACTGCTCGAGGCGTTCTGGATTAAGTTTAATAATCAGCCGGCAGTGCCGAAGGTGCGCGTTACCGCAGAAGAAAGTTTCACATACAACGACTTCACGAAAATTAACATAGGAGGCCTTAAAAAAGACGGTTCTGACGGAGTGAACGAAGTCTCCTATTTGCTGCTTGAAGTTTTAGACGAGATGAGAACTCTGCAGCCAAATACTGCGGTCCAGGTGAGCGTCAAAAACCCTGAGCGCTTCATCGTGGAGGCCTTAAACGTGGTGGGACCCGGGTTTGGCGAACCTCCATTTTTCAACTTCGACGGCGTCATCGTTAAGACTTTAAGACAGGGCAAATCTTTGGAGGATGCCCGCACTGCGGGTGTAAGCGGATGCGTCGAAACCGGCGCTTTTGGAAAAGAATCGTATATTTTAACCGGCTATTTCAACCTGCCGAAAATACTTGAGATCACCTTAAACGATGGAGTTGACCCCGGCACCGGCAAAAAACTGGGTTTGAGCACCGGAGATCCCCGAAGCTTCAAGTCCTTTGACGAGCTGTGGGATGCCTTCATGAAGCAGGTTAAACATTTCATGGACATCAAGATGAAGGGAAACGACATAATAGAGTCAATATTTGCTAAGCACTTCCCTGTGCCTTTTATGTCCCTTTGGATATGCGATTGCGTGGAAAAGGCCAAGGACTACAACTGCGGAGGCACGCGCTACAACACCCAATACCTTCAGGTCGTAGGGCTTGGCACTATGGCCTACAGCTTGACGTCCCTTAAATACCACGTGTTCGACCAAAAAGCTGTATCGATGGATGAGCTGCTTGATGCCTTGAAGTCCGACTTTGCCGGCAAAAACGAGATATTGCGGCAGACCATATTGAACAAAACTCCAAAATACGGCGAAGATGACGATTACTCCGACCTGATCGCCAAAGACCTCGTGGACCAAGTCGTCAGTATGATCGAAAGTTACCCACCTTCTCCGATAAGAAGGGCATCTAAAAGGGCCTACTTTTTGCCCACAACTGCTCACGTATATTTTGGTAAGGTCACGGGTGCAACGCCCGACGGCAGAAAGGCAGGTTTCCCGGTATCGGAAGGCATTTCACCCGTCCAAGGAAGCGACAGAAAAGGCATCGCTGCGGTTTTTGGGTCGGTTTCAAAATGTGACTGGGATAAAACTGGCGGGGCATTGTTAAACCAAAAGTTAAGTCCCGATTTGCTGGAGGGAGAAGAAAACGTAAAAAAACTCGCTCAAGCGATCAGGACATTTTTCATGATGGGCGGCCATCATGTGCAGTTTAATGTAGTTAGCACGGAGTTGTTAAAGGAAGCGCAAAAAAGGCCTAAGGATTTCCAAGACCTGATGGTAAGAGTCGCCGGCTACAGCGATTACTTCGTCAACTTGCCCAAGGGCTTGCAAGAGGAGATCATTGCGAGGACTGAACATGAAAGAATATGAAACAAACCAGAGGTCTGGCCATACAAACGATAAAAGCGATAGCCCTATAGGGTTGATATTCGATGTTCAAAGATACTCCATACACGACGGGCCCGGCATAAGGACGACCGTGTTCTTTAAAGGATGTCCCTTGCGATGCTGGTGGTGCCACAATCCCGAGGGGATTGATTCAGGAAAAGAGCTGATGTATTTTGAGTACAAGTGCATGCGCTGTAGGGATTGCGCGAAAGTGTGCCCCACGGGGGCAATTGAGTTCAAAGGCAAACCAAGGATATTTCGACCGCTTTGTATAGCCTGTGGTAATTGTTCTGACGCATGTCCTGCCGGAGCCTTGAAGCTCGTTGGAAAGGAATATACCGTGGAGGAGCTCATGAAAGAAATAGAAAAAGACGTCCTGTACTTCGATAATTCAGGAGGCGGTGTGACATTTTCCGGTGGCGAGCCTCTTTTTCAGGCTGACTTTTTGCTAGAAGTGTTAAAAGAATGTAAAAACAGATATATCCATAAGGCATTGGATACCGCCGGATTTGCCTCGCGTGAGGTGTTGGCCTCCGCAATGGGTTACGTCGATCTTTTTTTGTATGACCTTAAGTTAATTGACGAAAAACAGCACATCAAATACACTGGTGTCTCAAATACTTTAATCAAGGAAAATTTGCGTTTCTTAGTGGATTCAGGCAGGGCTCAAGACGTCATACTTCGTTTTCCTGTCATCCCGGGGATAACCGATACGTCCGATAACGTAGATGACATGGCAGAATTCATATCTAATTTGCGCGGTTTAAGAGAGATCAACTTGCTTCCCTTTCACGATGTAAGTGAAAAATATCATAGGCTTGACAGGGAGTATTTGATGACGGTCCGCAAATCTCCGCCTCAAGAAAAGTTGCTGGAAATCAAGGAAAAGTTTGAGAGCATAGGTTTACGCGTCAAGATTTAGCGGCTCGAAAAATCTATCAAACAAAGGCAAAGCAAAGACTGGAAAAGCTTTTAAGGCAACGCCCCAACCTCATGTAGTTTTGCCGGAGTAAAGTAGAAATTAAGATTACTTTGCACGGCAAAGCACAAAAAGAAGCGTCTCAGTTGTTGGATTTAAGTGCCCCCGGGTTACGTTACAGTACGTACCTAGAGTCTTGGCAAGAAGAGGTGAAATCATGAGTAAAGAACA
>NZ_CALETC010000257.1:0-5623 GCF_937920065.1 Acetomicrobium mobile | reverse complement strand
AGGATGCCGTGAAAGTTCTGTGGGCTCATGGAATTTATGCAGAATCAGCCATGGGCTGTACTGGTCCGGTTATAAAAGTACCATCTCGCTTCCTCGTTGAAGCAAAGCAGCTTTTAAAAGAAGAAGGTTATTTGTGAGCAAGAATAAATTTTTTGCTTATGTCATATTGTTTTCCGTTTATTAGATCCGTGCAGGATCTTTATAGTGATGGTATAATGTAGCTGGTGTAACCGTTCACATCAATGTACTAGCATACTAAATTTGAAGCTAATGAAGCCAGGTTCCGTGATCGTAGACGTGGCGGTCGATCAAGGTGGATGTGCTGAAACATCGAAACCGACAACTCACTCTGATCCCATATTTGTGGTGGATGGCGTGGTTCACTACTGCGTTGCAAATATGCCTGGAGCTTATTCCAGAACTGCCACATTTGCTCTAAGCAACAATACCATACGATACGGACTGCAGATTGCCAATAAAGGCGTGGAGCATGCTTGCAAGGAAAATCCGGCACTTTCAAAGGGATTGAATATGTATAAAGGCGTGATTACCTATAAACCTGTTGCGGAGGCCTTTAGCATGGAAGATTTGTATAAGCCTGTAGAAGAAGTCATATAAAAAGCTGCCTCCTCATAACCCGATAGGTTGTCAAAAGGCGGAAGTTATGCGACTTCCGCCTTGATTTATCCAGCCTTCGCCCGTCAAGGCAAGAGATATGAAGAGGTTGCAATAGCCTTTGGTTGCTGGTATAAGGTATGCGTTAACTTTAGCTTGCTGTTTTGTCTATGGATAAAATGTTCAAGTCTATTGTTCTTAATTTTTTTCTGTTGGAGGTAGCCATATGAAAGAATTGCTTCTTTCCCTCACTCATTTTCCTAAAGATGAATTGGATGAGGCGGAGTTAGCGGCTTTCCGCCGTGCTGCTAAAACGTGCCGAGGTTGGATTCTGACAATGACCACGGCAGCAAATAGTGGACATCCCGGAGGTTCCATGTCAAGCATCGAGATGTATTTGCTGACCTATGCCGTTTCGGATTTGCGCAGACAAAACGCCGATGACATAAATAGAGACTTTATCGTCATTAGCCATGGTCATACTGCGCCCGCTGCCTACTCAACACTTGCCTATCTTGGATTCTTTGACCCTACAGAACTTTTGGGAAATTTTAGGCGAGTTGGGAGCCCTTTTCAGGGTCACGTTGAGCGCTCCGTGCGTGGCATAGATTGGGCGAGTGGAAATCTGGGACAAGGATTAGCCGCAGGCGTGGGTTATGCCTTAGCGCAAAAGAAAAGACAAAACAACGGTCACGTATTTGTTTTGATGGGAGACGGCGAACAGACTAAAGGACAAGTGTCCGAAGCGCGAAGAATCGCCGTGAAAGAAGGCTTGGATAACATCACGGCCTTGATAGATTTTAATCATATTCAAATCAGTGGTTTCGTTGAAGAGGTCATGCCTGTTCAATATAAAAAACTGTGGGAAGTTGATGGTTGGCAAGTATATGAATGCGATGGGCATGACCCTTCGAATATTTACTCTGCTCTGAAAAAGGCATACGAGGACCAAAGACCAAGCGTGGTGGTTTGTAACACCACTATGGGCAAGGGGGTCTCTTTCATGGAAGCCATTCCTGATTTTCATGGCAGGGCGCTGAGCAAAGAACTATATGTGAAAGCAATGGAAGAGCTGGGAGAAGACCCATCGATGTTAGAGGATGTGTTAAGTGCGCGGAAAGGTCCTCTGCCCAAGGGCAGGGTTGTTTGTCCCACAGCCTTGCCCATTGAAGTAGGTACTCCTTTTGTTTACCCTCCAACCGCTAAGATGGATAACAGGAGTGCTTTCGGTAAAGCTTTGGCAAACATTGGAGACTTAAATTACGGAAAGCCGGTACCCGTTTTGGTCTTTGATTGTGATTTGGCTTCCTCAGTTAGAGTAGATGAATTTGCAAAGAAGTGTCCTGATTGGTTTATAGAAACTGGAATTCAGGAGCATGCCACAGCTACTGTAGCAGGTGCATCGTCTTGTGGGGGCGCAGTGAGCGTTTGGGCCGATTTTGGTGTGTTTGGGCTTTCTGAAGTATATAACCAACAACGATTGAACGATATCAACAGGACCAATCTCAAGCTTTTTTTGACCCATGTGGGTTTAGACGTAGGAGAAGATGGCATGACCCATCAGTGCATAGATTACTGCGGATTACTTCGCAATCTTTTTGGCTGGAAATCGGTCGTACCCATTGATCCCAACCAAACCGATAAAGTCACCAGATGGGCGCTATGTCAGGAAGGCAACGTATGCGTTGCCATGGGCAGGAGCAAAGTTCCTGTTTTGACGAAAGAAGACGGAGTTACCCCTTTTTATGACGAGGATTACGTCTTTAATTACGGAACTATTGATATGATTAGAGACGGTTACGATGCTTCCGTGTTTGCGATGGGTCATATGGTTTACCGAGCCCTTCAGGCAAGAAAATTGCTGGAAGAAAAAGGCGTTTCCTTGCGCGTTTATGGAGTTTCCTGTCCCTTAGCCTTAGACGATGAAGTTGTGACGGAAGCTGTTAAAATGGGACCTATCTTTACCTATGAAGATCATCATATCCGCACGGGATTGGGTCAGGAGATGATATCAAAGCTCCAACGTTTGGACCTGAGGGGAAGGGTAAAGCCCTTAGGAGTTTGGCGCTTTGGCGATTCAGGACCTTCTGAAGAAGTATTTGAAGCGATGGGATTGGACTCTAAAGCATTGGTCCATTGTATTTTACAGGAGTGACATTGATGTTAGAAGAGGGGACGCTTGTTTTTTTGCGTTCGGCCAATAGAAAAGATAGTTTTTTGGTTTCTTTGGAGAGCGAGGGAAAGCTAGAAACTCGACTAGGTATAGTATTCCACAAAGAGGTCATGAAGGCCGGTTTTGGCGGTAGGGTTTGCTCTCATAACGGCAACGTTTTTTACATCATGAAACCGACCTTGGGGGAATATCTGCGCAGGATTAAACGTAAAACCCAGATAGTTTTTCCGAAGGAAGCAGGTTTTATATTACTTCAACTTGATATAGGACCTGGTGCAAGGGTAGTGGAATGTGGCACAGGGTCAGGAAGTTTAACCACGGCATTTGCCCACTTCGTTGGAGATGAAGGCCGCGTTTATTCTTACGATGTGCGCGAGGAATTTGTCGAGCTTGCTCGTCGTAATTGTAGGAAGTGGGGCGTTGAGCATAGAGTGGAATTTAATGTAAGACACCTTTCCCAAGGCTTTGAAGAAACCGACGTTGACGCAGTCTTTTTAGATTTGCCTGATCCATGGAACTACTTGTTACAGGTGAAAAACGCCCTTGCATTGGGCCGCCGAATGGGAGCGTTACTTCCAACTTTTAATCAAATAGAAAAATTCCTCCGCGCTTTGGAGGAAAATTATTTCGTTGACATTGAGGTCCTGGAGATATTTCACAGAAAACTACGAAGTGATCCAGACAGGATAAGGCCTGAAGATAGGATGATAGGTCACACCGGCTACCTAATTTTTGCGACATCAATTGCTCCTTTGGATGGCGTGAGTAGATGATATGAAGATTTTATTGCACCTTTGTTGTGCTCCCGATGGCACTGTACCGCTTGAGCGCTTGCTCTCTGAGGGGAATTCCGTAATTTGCTTTTTTTATGGACATAACATCCATCCCAAATTGGAGTATGAAAAGCGTCTTCAAGCAGTAAAGAAACTGATTGAATATTTTGGAGTTCAACTTTTAGCGCCAGCTTACGATCCCCACAGCTGGTTATCTAAGACAAAACATCTGGCGAAAGAGCCCGAAGGTGGAAAAAGGTGTATGCTGTGCTATCGCCTCCAAATTGAAGAAGCGACAAAGCACGCGATTACTTTTGATTGTGAGGCTTGTGCCACGAGCCTTACTGTCAGCCCACACAAGGATCCTGAACTGATAAACGCGATCGGGAAAACCTTGTCAAACAAAGTAGGTCTAAGCTGGATAGATCGAGTTTGGAGGAAACGCGGTGGATTCACCGAGTCTGTCGCAAAAAGCAAGGAGATTGCACTTTACAGGCAACGTTATTGCGGTTGTGTTTATAGCATTAGGAGGTGAGTGCGCATTGATGGATGGCGTTTCCATATCGGTGGGGAAGGTTCCTCCGATTTTACTGCAGCCGCTCCTTAAGGAGCTGAGAGGATCTCATAGAGGTGAGGTGTTAATAGGACCGCAGGTAGGAGAAGACGCAGCTGTTATCGGGTGGCCTGCAGGCGCATTTCTGCTTGCTGCAGCCGATCCCATAGTTGGAGCAGTCAAGGGAACCGGCAATTTGCTGGTCAATGTAAATGCCAACGATATTGCGGCTAAAGGCGGTGACCCGGCTTATATGATAACGGTCATAATATTGCCCAACACGATGACGCTAAATGATGTTGCTTCGCTCATGAAAGAGGTCGATGAGGAAGCCAAGAAGTTAGGGGTCGCCATCATCGGTGGACATACGGAGTTTTCTGATCGTTACAATTATCCCATAGTAGTAGGTACTATGCTTGGGATTGGTTATAGGGTTTTAAGAGCAAGTTCGATCAAACCTGGTGATTTAATACTTTTGACAAAGCACGTTGGTCTCGAGGGAATGACTATACTTGCCAATGATAGGGAGGATTTGCTCGCATCTGCTTTATCTTCTGAGGAAATCGCTGAAGCAAAAAGCTGGGCTTCTATGCTATCGATACTACCAGAGGCGAGACTTCTGAGAGACCTTGCTTCCTTCATGCATGATCCCACCGAGGGAGGCGTTGTTGGAGGGATAGCTGAGATTGTTTCTTTGACTTCCTTAAAGGTCAGGTTGGATTTTGATGCTTTTCCGATACATCCCATTACGGAAAAGGTTTCCGAGGCTCTAGCCTTTGATCCCTTGCATCTCATTTCCTCAGGAGTGCTTTTGGCCGTCCTGCCGCCCGAGAAAATCGATGTAGCGAAAAATCGCTTGAGGGAACAAGGCATCGCTTGTTCAGTTGTAGGAAAGTTTGATGATACGGGTATGGGGGCTGGTGATCTCACGACCAAAGAGGAGTTATGGCAGTTGCTGAGTCGTTGATAAAATTTTTAATGCTTTCCCAATGGTGTTGGGTTGACGATTAGTTTATAATCATTATTAGCTTTAGCTCAGATTATTGGAGGAGGGAAGGTCATGGAGTACGTTTGCACGGTATGCGGTTATGTTTATGATCCGACGGAGGGTGACCCCGATTCGGGTATTGCGCCGGGAACTGCATTTGAAGATTTACCTGATGATTGGGTATGCCCCGTATGTGGAGTCGGAAAGGACATGTTCGAACCTGCAGAATAGAAGGCCTTAACCGTTTTATTTTTTGATCTTGCTTAATTGTAGGGACAATTGCGGAAGGTTTTGCTTGACATATTTTGGAAAAAGTATTATAAGAATCGTTAATGTTAACAAATCTGGTGCGATGACGGGGAAGATTAGTTCATTTTGGCGAACTCCAGAGAGGGAGCCTTTCGGTGTGAGGTTCCTGTTCGCGGATGGATGAAGACCACCCTCGAGCTGCTATCGAAGCCAAAGCTTTTGGATAAGATAGCGGGGTCCGCCCCTTAAAGCGGAAAGAGATCCGAAAGAAT
>NZ_CALETC010000256.1:0-3126 GCF_937920065.1 Acetomicrobium mobile | reverse complement strand
CAGTTTTTCTGCCCTACTGGTGAGTCCGTCGGATTCGTCCGCGGACGCTTCCGCGTAAGCGGAAGTAATATCTATATCTTCTCTATTCTTATCTGTTCTATTCTTATCTACAGCGGACATTGTCCCGACATTGTCCCGACACTCTCCCGATGTTTCCACCTGCTCCTTTTTCCGAGAAGCCTTGCGGCTGCTGTATTCGTCGGCCATTTCCGCTAAAGCGTCGGTCGAGATTTCCGCCACCTCCACGCCCGAAACTTCGCGGAAACTCACCGAAAACAGGCCAAGTTCCCGGCAGTTTTCCGCAAGTTTCCGGAAGGTTTGAGGCGGAACTCCTATAAGTCCGCACCAAGTTTGAAGCGGAAAGCAGGCGGAACCCGACGCGGACGCGCCCGTTTTCCCGGCACTTTCCGCTATGATCTCCAAGACATTCCAGTAAAAACCGTACCCCTCAAGGCCCCTCGTCGCCTTGAGCATGGCAAGTTTTTCAGTCCGTGATGATGAGGTGTCGTGCTTAAACCACTTCATAGCTTCCCACCTCTTCGCCTTCCGCCGAGCCTTCCGCGTATCTCTCGTATTGCATGTCTTCCATGTCTGCCGCATCCGCCGCATCTTTTTCCTGCCCTTGTCCGCTTCCGCTCATCCCAAGCTGAAGCTGCAGGGGCATGTCGGTAAAGACTTCCGCCGGGTTTACGTCAAGCAGGTTCGGTATGTCTGCGCCGTAAACGTAGTTTCTGAAGGGCAAAAGCTCCTGAAAGTCCTCGACGTCGTGTCGCATGTCGAGGTAAGTCGTCCCGTCTGCGTCTTCCTTTATGTGCCTCAGCTGGTGGTATAAAACGGCTGTAACGGCAGAAGGCGGCAGGCGGTCGAGCATCGCAAGGCGTAACTTTATGACGAACTTCAGCCTTACGCCCGCTATTTGGTAGATGACGTCTTCCACCCACTCGGGCATCTGCCAAATGGAGGCAGGCTCCTTTGCCTTCCTTGAGACGCAGTCGACGAGGAACAATATCTCGTCGGGGTTTGCCGGCATGTCAAACTTTTTGACAAGCATCCAGGCCGCCCGCCGATACACGCAGGCGACCCGGTTCTTGCCCTTGCTAAGCTTTGCTACAAGTTCAAGCGTGAGCATGGGGCCTAAGCCTGCTCTTTCTCCGCTGCTGTCTCGGGATCAAAGCCGGCGGAATCGCCATCGTCGTCCCTGTCGGCTATGATGTCTGAGGGGTTGACGCCAAACATCTCGCATATCTTCGCAAGGAGGCGCAGTGAAAGCTGACGCTTGCCCGATTCGATGTTTGAGTAGTGGCCCTGAGCGATGCCGAGCGCCTTGGAGAGCTCCATCTGTGAAATGTCCCTTTTGACCCGTATGAGCTTGAGGTTCCTGCCGATCTTCCTTTTATCCCAGGTATACATGCAGACTGCCTCCTTTTGTAGTAAATAATACGTTATCATTATACAAGTATTAAGCTTACTTGACAATAAGTAAGTCAAAATGATTTACTATGAATATCAGAGGTATACATCTTGTCATATGCACGTATTTGGAATAATATATAACCGAATAGACATAAAAGGCGGAAATGGGCAAATACGGAAAGGAGGATCACGTATTTGGAAAAGAAGAAGAAAGGCAAGGAAGAAGAACGCGGAGGGACGGAGCTTGCCAAGCGCATAGGCTTGAGGATAAAGATAGCCAGGCTCAAGGCGGGCATGCTCCAGAAAGACCTTGCCGAGAAGGTGGGTTTTCACCGCATGAGCATCAGCGCGATAGAATCGGGCCGGCGCTACACGACGATACCCCAGCTGGTGGCCTTCGCAGAGGCATTGAACGTCCCGGTTTCATACTTCCTGACCGGGGCGGAAGAGGCGTTGTCCGAAGCGACCGACGAGTACACGGCCGAGTTGGAAAAGCTCCTGGCCGTCCTGATGGAGCGCGACGCCGAGGCTGTGGCCAACTTGAGGAGCGTCATGGAAAACTGGGACAGGCTGTCGCTGGATGATAAGAAGTTCATCATCAACACCATATCGTTTGCGCTGAAGTCTGTGAAAGATCGTTTAGAATAATAAAGTCCGCAAAACAATCATAATTACAGGAGGGCCCCTTATGAACCCGTCAATTGCGGCGCGTCGGCTTCTGGAGGAGATCGGCGCGCCTGATGATGAAGATGTCGTCGTGTTGGCATTGAGGAAGCTCGATATTGTGTTGATCGAGGACAAGGCAGATCAGGTTGACGCCATGCTCGTCCACATCCCGCCCGGAAGGCCCGTCATAGCCGTAAACTCGGCCCGCCCCATGCCCAGGAGGCGGTTTTCTATTGCCCACGAGATAGGCCACTATCTGCTGGGGCACAACTCGCTTTCCTTCACGGGAAGCGGAGACGGACACGGAATGATAAGGCGCGATCCAAGGCAGGAGCGGGCGGCCAACGCCTTTGCAGCGGAATTTCTGATGCCCAAAAAGCGCCTGGCCCGCGAGGCGCACAAGTACACCCTCCAGGGTTTGGCCCGCCGTTACAAGGTATCCCTGCAGGCAATGGAGATAAGGCTCAAAGAGCTTGGGCTGGTGTGCAAGACCAGACATTAAAGTGAGCCTTGATCAATCCTAGATAAAAAATTGGCTTCATTTGTCCTCACCGAGCTCAATCGGTGGGGGATTGTTGTATTTAAGAGAAAAGGTGAAGGGATAAAAATTAAGGATATTCTAGTAAATAGGATAAAATATGTCATAACTGCATGTTAAACTGATCAGAAATGCTGTAATCGCTGGTAAATGTGTTTGACATATTTATATGAAACGCTTACCATGGCCAACGACTTGCTATACACTATACTATGTACGTAAATTGCATATTGAGTAGATTGTAATCATTCCATATTTTGACCGCGTAACGATAGCAAAGAGTTTCCTATCCAACTATAAGCATCTTTCGATGCTATTATTCTTCTGCGTGATTCAGCGAATGAGCAGATCAACGTATATTCAGCAGGCTCTTAAGTATTTAATAGGCGGAACAGGACAAAATGTACAATTTGATGATAGGAGGTGCAAAAGCCATGGTAAAGGGAAAGCTGACAGGTAAAAAGTTGATTCTCCTTGGCGAAAGAGATGGCATTCCTGGCCCTGTCATG
>NZ_CALETC010000255.1:0-3546 GCF_937920065.1 Acetomicrobium mobile | reverse complement strand
CACCCTTGATACCATAAGCACGGGGATGACCATAGCTTTTGCGATGGAGTGTTTTGAGGCCAATATATTGACCAAAGAAGATACCGACGGTATAGAGCTGGTCTTTGGCAATAAAGAGGCCCTTCTTACCATGATAGAAAAGATAGCAAAAAGAGAAGGTTTCGGCAACGTTTTAGCTGAAGGGAGTAAAAGGGCTTCGGAGATCATAGGAAGGGGATCGGAAAGGTTCGTTTTAACCGTGAAGGGACAAGAACTTCCAATGCACGATCCCAGGGGTAAATATTCCGTTGGACTAGCTTATGCTCTCTCCGAAAAAGGTGCAGATCATATGGTTGCTGCCCACGATACAATGATAGTTTCAAAAGATGAGTTTAGTTTTAGGGAGATAATGCCCTTGGGGATACTTGAGCCGGAAAAACCCACCAAATTTTCTCCCTTAAAGGTGCGTACCTTTGCATACCTTTCGATGTGGTGGAGCTTTTTTAATGCAGCGGGCATATGTGATTTTGTCCCAGTGCCAAGAAGTTCGATGTCTATAAATGATGTAATCAATGCCTTGAATGCTTTTACAGGATGGAAGACTAGCGTATTTGAGGTCATGAAAGCAGGAGAACGGGCTTTAGCATTGGCTAGGATCTTTAATTCGCGGGAAGGTTTCGATGCTGAAGATGATATAGTCCCTGAAAGATTACATAGCCCTCTTAAAAATGGCGCCCTAAAGGGCAATTTTCTTCCTAAAGAAGAATTTATGCAGGCTTTGCAGCTTTACTATGGCATGATGGGTTGGACAGAAAAAGGAATTCCAACGAAAGAAAAACTGTTGGAGTTAGGGCTTGAGTGGCTGGTCGAAGGGTAATGGCTAAAGTGATTATATTCAAAGGCGATAAATTGATCGAACGCGAGATAAAGTTGGATTCTCCTCTCCCTCTAAGGGATTTATTGGATAAAATTGGCGTTTCAAGGGAGGAAGTAGGATTTGCAATCTGTAAATCAGATTTTATCTCCAAGGATGATTTAGTGAACCCCGATGATGAGGTGCGAATTTTTCCTCCTTTAGGAGGAGGTTAAAAAGGGCTTTGAAAAAAGCATTTATGATGGACATCCCTGGATTCATAAAAACGCCATAAACAAAATCAGGGGTAAATTTACACCTGGTGATTTGGTGGAAATTAAGGATTGGCGGGGGGGAAGTTTTTGGCCATAGGATACGCAAATCCTGTTTCTTACATCACTGCACGCGTGCTCACCAGAGAAGAGGAGAGCGTCGATGAGGGCTTTCGGCGCAAGAGGCTCAAAAAAGCTTTAGATTTCAGGAGGAAGATTAGCGTTAGTGCCTTAGATGCCTACAGGCTAGCATTCAGTGAAGCAGACTTTTTACCTGGTCTAATCGTTGACAAATTTGGCGATTATATTGCCATGCAAGTTTTAACCCTTGGCGTGGAAAGAGTCAAAGATACGATCGTAAAAATCTTGATCGAATTATTTCCCGTGAAAGGCGTATACCAGTCATCCTATACTACTGGGCTTCGATGAATCCTTATATCTCAAATGCCTTTTATTGGAAGCATCATAAGCTTTGATCTTTAAGGCCCAAATGATTTTAGTTTTCATCTTGCGGTTCTTTTAAGATTGCAGCTTTTTCTTTTTTCTTTATGATGGAGACGAAACATAAACTTGCAAGGGGCAAAGCTCCAACTACTACCAAAGCACAAGTAAGGCCAAGATGATCGCCTATGATGCCCAGCGGTGGAATTAGCAAGCTGCCCAGTCCCCATGCGAAGCCCATAACTATGGAGCTTGCCATAGCCCGAGAATGGGGCATCCATTCCTGGGAGATAGCGCCCGTTATGGGAGTAGTAGCTTCGATGAAAGCTGCGCCCAGCGTGAAAAGCAGCACTGATAGGATGCCTTTCGTCAAAGCAGCCGGGATGAGCAAGGCGCCTCCCATGGCCATACATAAAAAAATTATTTTACTTTTGCTGGTGCGGTCTGCAATGTAGCCTCCCAAAAGGGGCGATAGCGATCTTGCTATCATTATGATGAATAATACTTTGCCAACATCACCAATGGTTCCTCCTTTGGCCGCAATCGCGATGGGCATGAAAAATTGGATCCCTTGGATTGAGGTATCTCTTATCACGGCAACGGATAGGGGGGCAAAGGTAACTTTCATGGAATGTAGTATAAACTTTAGCCCCTTTGTCTCGACAGAGCTTTGATATGTATGCTTGCCTGGTATGATTGGCAGGAACTTAAAGACGAGCATCGCATATAATAAGACCGGAATGGATGTCACTATGGGCAAAAACGCCTCGCCCAACCTTTGGTAAAGATAAGCTCCGTAAAGCGGGCTTAAAGCGCTTGCCAATATTCCCCCCACTGAGAAAATAGAAAAGGCAAAGGATAAGTTTTGTGAAGTGGTTAAATGGCCGACCGAACCTTGACCCTGTGGGTGAAAAGTAGCACTTCCTATGGCCCACAGCCCAACAAAGAAAAAAGCCAAAGCATAACTTGGCGACGAAGGTATCAACGAAGCACCAAGGGCCGCAAGGATGGGTCCTATAAGTATCATCAGGGGACGCGACGTTTTATCCGAGGCGTATCCCAACAAGGGCTGCATAAACGAATTAATTATGCCTGATAGGAAGGTTAACATGCTTGCCTGAGTGATAGATAAACCCAAATTAATCATTAAGATTGGAGTAAAAGTCGGCAAGAAAGCGGCATGCACATCATTTATAAAGTGGCCTATGGTAAGTATGGCAAGCCCCTTGTGAGTATTTGTCTTTGAGTTTTCGGCCTCCAAAGTCGCAACCCCCTATGCATTAGATATGTTATTATTCAAGTGTAACATACCAAATAAGACTATTTAATCCAAGGGGGTATAAGAAATGCCAGTAATCACCGTAAATGGTCCGGCTTTAAGCCTAGAAAAGAAAAGAGAATTGGTTAAAGACCTTACGGAGGCGGCGAGCAAGATCATGGATATACCTAAGGAAGCCTTTGTGGTGCTGGTTTCCGAAAATCCCCAGGAAAACGTAGGAGTTGGCGGGATGCTTTTGGCCGACAAAAAATAAGATTCTTCCGGGGAAGCCCCTGCGGAAAAGCCAAAGCGCGGGGGTTATTGATTAGCATCCTTGGTCGCCATGTTTATGCAAGTTATTTTATGTTCTTGCCAGAAAAAAGAATATCACCAAAGCAGCGATGATGACATGGATTGTATATTGACGTAGTTTGCCTGTATGAATTTTAGCCACCAACGATGATTTGATCATAGCTTTAATGACAAAAGCGCAGAAGCAAAAAGAAAGCTCGCGCAGTTTCATTGCCCTGAAAAAGGATGCAATGATGTATTATGTTATCGTTATTTTTGGCATTTCGCTAACATAACATACGTTTATAAGCTAGTGGCGTTCAAAAAAGTGACGCCGGATCGACGGCATTTCCTAAAAGATAAAGCCCAAAGTGCAAGTGTGGGCCCGTCGCCCTTCCGGTCTGTCCGGAAAGAGCAATAACTTCTCCTTTTTGTACAAATTGGCCTTCCTT
>NZ_CALETC010000254.1:0-20944 GCF_937920065.1 Acetomicrobium mobile | reverse complement strand
TTGGAGAAAAGAATCGGATCTCCACCACGCGAGACGCCTGGACTCATGAGGAGGATGGATGAGGAATACTTTAGAAGGGTCAAGGCGATAGAGTTTGCCATTAAATGCGATGACGGTAAAAGTCCGGAGCTGTTAAGGGAAGCTGATATAGTGCTAATAGGGGTTTCAAGAAGCGGTAAAACTCCTTTAGCAATGTACCTGGCCCATAAGGGTTTGATGGTTGCCAATATGCCGTTGGTTCCAGAGAGCCCGGTGCCAATGGAATTGTTCGAAGTTCCAAATAACAAGATCATAGGGTTGATGATAGATCCAGCCAAATTAGCACGAATTCGCCGAGAGCGGTTGAGGGTTTTGGGGCTTGATCCGGGAGTCTCGATGTATGCCAGGCAGGAGCGTATAGAAGAAGAGCTAAGATATGCTAAGCAGATTATGGAAGTGCTGAAGGCCGAGATCTTCGACGTTACGAACAAGGCCGTTGAGGAGACGGCACAAGAGATAATGGATTATTTGAATATATGAGGTGTTGGATGATTGACCCCAAGAATAATGTGGGAGACAGTAGAGAGGCAGCTACTGGCGGATTTTGCCTCTAAGAGCGCCGACTCGAAAGGAAGAAAGACTGATGAACCTCCTTGTCCAATAAGGACTTGCTATCAGCGGGATAGGGACAGGATTATCCATTGCAAGGCCTTTCGAAGGCTAAAGTATAAAACGCAGGTATTGCCGTTGCCTGAAGGAGATCACTACAGGACAAGGTTGACACATACGCTCGAAGTATCCCAGATAGCGCGAACCATAGCTAGAGCCTTGCGTTTAAACGAGGATTTAACGGAAGCAATAGCATTGGGCCATGATTTAGGTCATACTCCCTTTGGACACATGGGGGAAGAGGTTTTGGACGAATTGGCCAAGGAGAACGGTTTAAATGGTTTTCACCATGCAGAACAAAGCCTTAGAATAGTGGACTCTTTAGAAGGGGATGGCAAAGGTCTCAACCTTACATGGGAGGTTCGAGAAGGAATACTACAGCATAGTAAAGGGCAAGTAGACGTCCACGAAGGGTTAAAATTATTCGAACCCTCGACTTATGAGGCTTGGGTTGTAAGGGTAAGTGATTCCATAGCTTACCTGAATCACGATTTAGACGACGCAATAAGGGCTCGTTTGGTCTCAATACATGAAGTTCCCGAAGAGGTGATCGGTCTTTTGGGAGATACCCACAGCAAGCGAATTGGTACTTTGGTAACGGATGTGGTAAATAGTAGCGGACAAGGGGGTATTTACCTTAGCGACGCGGCTCTGGGATCTATGGAATTGTTGAGATCTTTCCTTTATGAGCGTGTTTATTTGGGCCCTCAAGCGAGAAAAGAAAGACCAAAGGTAAAACACGTTTTGAGCACGATTTTTCATTACCTCTTGTCAAACCCTCATGTTTTTGATTCCCTCGAGTTTACAGATGTGGAGGCCAACGCTATAACGAGAGTAATCGATTTCATCTCAGGAATGACCGATAGATATGCCATGGCCTTTTTTGGTGACATTGCCGTGCCTACGCCTTGGCCGCTTGACATCAGTCTGTCAGACCGTACTCCTTGAGCAATTGTTGATATCTTTTCTCAATTTCATCGGGAGAAGGTTCGTGATAGACCTTCTTTGACGGTTCAGCAGGAGGTTCCCCCTTGGGTTTCATGATTTGCGGTTCGGGTATATTGGTAGTCGGTGCACTGTCAAAGTCGAGTGGCGGCTTCGTAGGATCTGGGTAGCTTGCGTAGGTCGGCAATCTCATTCCATAACTTGCGAGGAGCAAATCATCTCCAGTGATCAAGTAGAGTTTAGGCTCGTTGAAGTCATAGGCCTCAGCGAAGGCGCTATAGGAATCGCCATGATAGGGACAGGTTCTTTCGGGAACGTAATCCAGAGGTAACAAGATGGCCGTTTTCTTCGGACAGTTGAAACTGGCAGGATATCCCGTTTCACGACAAATTTCTACTCTCAGAACCTTTTCTCCTATGACCCCGGCAAGGGAGAAATTTTCATTCAGGTGAGCGATTTTTACGGCTTTACTCATGAAATCCTTCCACACAGGAGCGGCTACACGACCTCCTGTATTGCCATGACCTAAAGATTTGTGATCATCATGTCCTGCATAGACAACACACACCAAACCTGGAACGCCTCCCACAAACCAAGCGTCACTCCAATCATTGGTAGTTCCCGTCTTGCCAAAAACCTCGTAATTTTGGATCTTTGCCGGTCTTCCGGTTCCGTGATTTACAACATCTATTAACATCGAACGTAGAGTTACTGCAATAGCTGGATCGATGGCTTCTGTCAGCGTTGGGCCATTTGATTCAAGGATTTTTCCCCTAAAATCGATAATTTTTTTAATTGCGAAGGGTTCTACACGGTATCCGTCATTGGCGAACACGCTGTAAGCAATTGCCATCTCAAGTGGCGTTAAGCTTGCTGAACCCAACGCTATTGATAGATCGTGTGGGAGATAAGGGCTTTTGATGCCCATCTTTCTTGCTGTTTCTATTATTGCCTCTACACCTGTCAGTTGAGCGATGCGTACAGCAACGGTGTTGTAAGAATCCGTCAGGGCTTCTAACAAAGTGCTTTCTCCGTGATACTTGTCCCCGTAATTAGTTGGTTGCCACCCGTTTGGAAAGGAGAGGGGAGCATCTAAAGCCCTGTCAATGGGTCTTATGCCTTTGTCAAGAGCTGCCGTATACACTATAGGCTTAAATGCTGAGCCAGGTTCTCTGTATGCTTGCACAGCCCTGTTGAATTTGCTTATGTTGAAATCTTTTCCTCCCACCATTGCGAGTATTTCGCCCGTATCTGGATCCACTGCTACAAGTGCGCCTTCGCTTTTAAGTTTAGAAGTTGCATTCTCGGCTGCGTTTTGAAGCCCCAGGTCCAGAGTGGTGTATATTTTTAAACCACCTTGATAGACAATTTCCGGCCCATATTTGGGCAACAAATGATTAAAAAGTATGTAGGAGACAAAGTAAGGCGCCGGGTTATCACTTAGAGTAGGTTGTTTCTTTTTAGAAAAGGCGAGTTCGGTATCCAAGGCTTTCCGAGCTTCATCTTGGGTGATCCATCCCAATTCTTCCATTCGCCCCAAGACGTAGGACTGTCTCAATTTAGCTCTATCCGGATGGCGCAAAGGAGTAAAGTACTCGGGTGCGGCCAACAATCCAGCCAACATGGAGGCCTCAGGTAGCGTTAGCGCCAAAGGCTCCTTGCCAAAATAGTTATAAGAAGCAGCATATATTCCGTACCCACCATGGCCCCAATATACGGTGTTTAGGTACATTTCCAAAATTTGATCCTTGGAATATAGCCTTTCTAATCTGAAGGCCAAGATGACTTCCTTAATCTTTCTTTCTAACGTCTTTTCTCTAGTAAGAAACAAGTTCCTAGCGAGCTGCTGTGTGATTGTGCTTCCGCCTTGCAAAGTGTCCCTCTTCGTGAAATTTACGATGGCCGCCCTTGTGATGCCCTTAATGTCGATACCACGATGTTTATAAAAATCATCGTCTTCCGCGGCCAGGACGGCCTTCGCAACCCAAGGGGAAATCTTTTCTAACGGTATCCATGTTCGGTTTTCCTTAAACAACCTCGCTATTTCTGCGCCGTTTCTATCGTAGATCACAGTTGAAAGGTTAGGATTAAAGGCTATGAGCTCATCATAAGATGGCAGCTCCGTGGATAGCTTAAAAACGAACCCTGCGCAAAGGACAAAGGCGATTGCAAAAAATAATAAAAAAGTATAAATTAATGCAAATTTAAAACGTCCTCCATTTGAGTTCTTGTTTTCGTGATTTCGCATGCCGAGACCTCCTGAGCACTTCTTGCCCCTGACATTTGAGATTATAACACGTTTATTTTTTCAAGTTAAAAGAGCGTTTCCTGAAGGGTATATCGAGTACATTTTTGATTTGATGGACCTCATTCGTATGGATGGGGTACCAAGGGTAAAAAAAATTTAAAAAAATACATATTTTCGATTGACACACCCCCCTTGGACGTTATAATGTAATCCGCTCTTTATCAAGAGGAAAGCTAGAGAAGACCTTATGTGAGGAGGGTATGCCCAATGATACCAATTCCAACGAAATTCAGTTTGGTTGTTGGCCATGGAGAAGGCGATAAAAAATTAACTGCCTTTGACGCCGCTTTGCTTGATGCGGGCATAGGGAATATGAATTTGCTCAGGGTTAGCAGCGTTTTGCCGCCCGGGTGTATTTTTGAGGGTGTTTTTCAGTTGCCAGCTGGATCGTTGCTTCCAATTGCCTATGGATCTTTAACGAGCGATGTTCCGGGCGAAATAATATCAGCCGCGATTGGCGTTGGAATTCCAGAAGATCCTTCTTCTTTTGGGATGATAATGGAGTTTTCAGGTTTTTGCAAGGCTAACGAGGCAGCCCTGAAGGTCGAAGAGATGGTTCGTGAAGCTTTCGCAATGCGCAATCTTCCACTTAAAGAAGTTAAAGTGAAATCAATAGAGCACAAGGTTGAACGCTGCGGTTCGGTAATCGCGGCTTGCCCTCTCTTTTACGAAGTTTCTGATAAGGGATGTTAAGCGATGAAGGGAATAGAACGCAGGGTCCCAGATCTTTGGTTTACCGAATATCAGACACCTAATTTGAGACTCGGTCTCAGGATAAAAGATGTCCTTTTGAATAAGCGGTCATCATATCAACATATCTTGGTTGTAGATACTATGGAATATGGCAGAGTTCTGGTTTTGGATGGCGCGATTCAACTCACCGAAAAGGATGAATTTTGTTACCATGAAATGATGGCTCATTTGCTACTGTGCGCACATCCGAATCCAGAAGAAGTGCTTGTCATAGGAGGCGGAGATGGTGGCGTTGTGCGTGAGGTGCTTAAACACGAGACCGTAAAAAAGGTGACGCTAGTCGACATAGATGAAGAGGTCATAAAAGCGTCAAAAACTTTCTTCCCGGCGGTGTCCTGTGCACTTGATGATAAATGCGTGGAGATAAGGCCAATGGATGCCCTTTTGTTCGTAAAGGGACATTTTAATGAGTTTGATGTGGTTATAATAGACAGCACTGACCCTGTGGATTTTGCCAGGGGTCTGTTTGAACCGGCCTTTTTCAAGGACGTATACGTTGCTTTGAAGGAAGAGGGCATGATGGTGGCCCAAACAGAATCACCTTTCTCAGAACCCGATTTGTTGCGCGATGCTGTTAGGGGGCTGAGAATGGCCTTTGAAAAGGTGTTTTTGGCGTGGGGTGTGGTGCCAACCTATCCAACGGGCCTTTGGACCTATGCGATTGGAAGCAAGAAATTAGATCCAAGGATGCAAAAGAGGCCGGCGCCACAGAGGACTAAATATTATAGCGATGCAATGCATTCTTTAGCCTTTGAATTGCCTCCTTTTATCAATGAAATCATAAATGGAGGCAATTTGGAGGAGGCAAAAGGGGATTGACGCGCTTTTTAAAAAGTGGTCCAAGTTTTGCAGAGGCAAGATGGGTTCTTTTTGGTGCGCCCTGTGATACCACCGTATCAAGAAAGGGTGGCACTCGTTATGCTCCTGATGCCGTAAGAAGCGAGTCCCATCATATCGAAAGCTATTCTCCTTACCTGAGTGAGGATTTGGAGAAGGTTTCCTTTTTCGATATGGGGGATCTTTTTTTTGCCCCTGGGGACGTGCGAGGTTCACTGTTGAAGATAGAAAAGATGTCGTCTTCACTTGCAAATAAGGGCAAGCGAATTTTGATGCTCGGGGGAGAACATCTGGTTAGTTTGGGCACGATCAGAGGATTGCTTTCGAGGTTCCCCGACTTGCACGTCCTTCACTTCGACGCTCATGCGGATCTACGGGACTTTTACCAAGGGAGCAAATATAGTCACGCCACGGTAATGCGAAGGGTAGCAGAAACTCTAGCGAGTAGTAAGCAATTACATCAGTATGCCATTAGATCTGGATCGCGGGAAGAGATCGAATGGGGAAGCAAGAACACCGATTTTCATCTGATCGAGTTGTTTGAGCCTTTGAGAAGGCTTTTGAACGAAATCGGGGGATGTTCCATATATGTGAGCTTAGACATCGATGTGGTAGATCCTTCCTTTGCTCCGGGTACGGGTACCCCGGAACCGGGAGGCATTAGCGTTTCAGACCTTTTTAGGGCATTGAGCTTGTTAAGAGGCTTTAATATCGTTGGGTTTGACTTGGTGGAAATATCTCCGCCTAACGATGTCAATGCCATCACATCTTTACTGGGTGCCAAAATTATACGAGAGGTTTTAATCATGTTGGGAGGTGACAGCGTTGACCAATAATCAAGCGCTCGGGAGGCACATTTTAGTGGAAGCCTACGACTGTGGGTACAATATTCTCGACAATATGAGAGGAATTCAAGGAGCTATGATCGAGGCAGCCGAACGGACTGGTGCCACTGTGGTAGACGTGGCCTTTAGAAAGTTTGAGCCCTACGGAGTTAGCGGTGTCGTAGTGATATCGGAGTCACATTTAGCCATTCATACATGGCCTGAGTATGGTTACGCTGCTATAGACCTCTTTACATGCGGAGATAAGGCGGACCCCTGGAAGGCCTTTGAGTATTTATTGGATTATTTTAAACCCAAAAGGATCACAACTATGGAGATAAAAAGGGGCAATTTAATTACGACCGAAAATAAAAATTACATAGCCATTGATTCAGCCGGGGAGGCCATCGTGGACGAGTAATTTTACGGTGTCTTTAAAAGCCTTGAATTGTTTTTGTAGAAGTTGTCGATCCGAACAGGGTATCCTTTTAAGCCATGATCAAATATGGTAAACTCATGGATAGGTTTTGTTTATTCTATCTATGCTGTGGTGGTGAGGGAAGTGGATGATGACGACAAAAAATTGTATGTAGGCTCGGAAATAGGCAAGCTTAGAAGAGTACTTCTTCATAGACCAGGGTTAGAGTTGTCCCGTTTAACCATCGATAACAAAGATGAATTGCTCTTTGACGATATTCTTTGGGTGGAAGAGGCTCAAAAAGAACATGATGCCTTTGCCGATTTGCTCAGAGATAATGGCGTAGAAGTTGTGTACTTCCGTAATTGTTTAGCGCATATATTAAAGGAAGACGAAATACGCAAGAATTTATTGGAAGAGGCGCTTGCCTTGGAAGCATTGGATCATCAGTTGAAGGATGCCCTGGCTCATGCGTTTTACGATATGCCTCCCGCTGATTTGTCGGAAGTCCTCATAGCTGGTTTGACAGCTTTGGAGGCCAAAGAACTTGTCGGCAACATCAAAAGCCTTTGTTTGCTCACTTCAGAAAGAACAGACTTTCTCATAAAGCCTCTTCCCAACATACTGTTTCAACGTGATCCCTTCTCCTTCGTAAAAGACGGAGTCATCATAAGTGTTATGCGGTTTGAAGCACGTCGCAAGGAGCCTTTATACGCAAAATATATATTTAATCATCATCCTTACTTTTCTGGTTTAAAAATTATATATGGAGAAGAAACGGCCAATGTTCATCCCTACTTTATTGAAGGCGGAGATATATTAGTCCTGTCCGATGAAGTGGTGGCCATTGGCATAAGCCAAAGAACCACGGCAGGTGCAATACAGGTGGTGGGCAGAAAGCTTGCAAAAGAATTGGGAATAAAAAAATTGCTCGCAGTTGATATTCCCAAAATGCGGGTTTATATGCATTTGGACACGGTCTTCACCATGGTAGATCGCAATTGCTTCGTAATTTACCCTGGCATAAGGGGCAGCGTTCGCCTTTGGGAGATTGCTTATGAAGAGGACGGGTCCGTGGTGGATATAACCGAATCAACCGACTTGGTTGGGACGATGAAACGTAACTTAATGCTAGACACTATCGCCTCCGTTGAAACGGGTGGAGGAGATCCCATAGCCGCTGCGAGGGAGCAATGGAACGATGGTACCAATACTTTTGCCATAGCGCCCGGAGTTGTAGTGACTTATCGTCGAAATGCGACAACAAACCAAGAACTTAGGGCCCATGGCATAAAAGTGTACGAGATCAAAGGAGCAGAGCTAGGTCGTGGGCGTGGAGGCCCCAGGTGCATGTCCATGCCACTGCTTCGGAATTAATTTAATTTTTGCGAGGGGAGAGATTAAAGTGCCTGTAAACTTGCGGGGACGTCATTTATTATGGCTAAAGGATTATAAGCCCGAGGAGATAAAATATCTTTTAAATCTGGCCATCTCGTTGAAGGCAAAAAAAAGGGCGGGCATAAAGGGGAACTTGCTGAATGGTAAAAATATCGCGTTGATATTTGAAAAACCCTCTACGCGCACTCGATGCGCTTTTACCGTGGCTTGCCTGGACGAAGGAGGACATGCCGAGTTTTTAGGCAAAAGCGATATTCAATTGGGCCATAAAGAAGACGTCAAAGATACTGCAAGGGTGTTAGGCAGGATGTTTGACGGTATTCAATTTCGAGGTTTTAAGCAATCAGTGGTGGAAGAACTCGCTATGTATGCCGGAGTCCCCGTCTGGAACGGCCTTACAGATAGTTATCACCCTACTCAGGCGTTGGCGGATGTGATGACTATGCAGGAATGTTTTGGTGACGTAAAGGGGTTGAAGTTAGTATATGTAGGGGACGGAAGAAACAATGTAGCTAATTCGCTAATGATCATTTCCTCCAAGTTGGGCATACACTACGTGACGGCAGCTCCAAAGGAATTGTATCCCAACGAGTCGTTGCTCGAAGAGTGTAGGAGTGAAGGAGCTAAACACGGTGCCCTTATAGAGGTCATGGAAGATCCTTATGAGGCTGTGAAGGGAGCGCAAGCGGTCTATACCGATGTATGGGCATCCATGGGCGAGGAAGAAAAACTTGCAGAACGCGTTAAGTTGTTGAAACCCTATCAGGTAAACAGATCTCTCATGAATCTTGCCGACAAGGATGCCATATTTTTACATTGCTTGCCTGCAGTAAAGGGTAACGAAGTTACAGAAGAGGTATTTGAATCGTCTCAATCCAAGGTCTTTGAAGAGGCTGAAAATAGGCTTCATACGATTAAAGCGGTGATAGTAGCTACCATAGGCAACCTGTAACGAGACCTTTATGGTAAGTAAAAATTTTTAGACGTAAGAGGACTTGCGGCCTTCTAGGAGTAGCCTAACATACCTCCCTTGCGGGTGTTTAGATATTTACTATAGAGGCCCGGGTTTCTTTAATGCCCTTTAGGGAGTTCAAGTCTATCAAGAACTTTTTTATCTCGTTTATTTCGCCCATCAAGATGATGGCTTCCAGGCAATTAAAGTGATCTATGTGAACATGGGTGGTGCAGACTATTATATCCCCGTAATTGTGTTGGATGGCAGTTATTTCGGACACTGCGTCGTGTCTGTGATGATCGTATATTATCGTAACAGTGCCGCATACCATGCCTTCTTGGGATTCCCATTTAGATTGGGCAATGAAGGATCGCATAATTTGCCTCAAGGCCTCGGAGCGATTGGCCATCCCGTGACTTCGTAGCCATTTATCGAACTCGTCTAACAGAGATTTTGGCATAGAAACGCTAAACCTTACTACCTCTTCCATGGTGATTTTGCCTCCTTCGAAAGGGTGATAACGAGAAAAATGGGGAACAACGTAAGTGTAGCATTAACGACCTTGTCTGTCGAAGAACTCGAAAAAAGAGATATGAGTTCAACAAACCTCCTTTTTTTACCTCCACAGGGCAATGAAGGCGAGCCTGTGAAAGTATTGGCCTTTGCATCACGGAATATATGCTATATTGCCAGCAGCAGAATCGACAATAAAGGAACAACGAAGTTATTTTTATGCGATGATTCCGGACAGTTAGAAAATGAAGACTTCGGTCTTTACCTTTTTTATTTATATGGAATCAGGGTTCTTTTTATCTCACGAGATGCCTTTGATGACGTCATGGCTCGATACGAAGCTTACAGGATGCGACCAGATCTAGTATTGTTGTTTTATCCTTTAAGCCATGATGATGAAGGTTCGAAGTTAAAGGTGAGGTTAAATGCCTTGTCGTTAGAATGGAACGTTAAAGCTGCCTCTATTTACGGTATTGTTGGAAGGAAATACAATTTTGTTGCCTTTTCAGATAGGGGCGAAGAGGTATCCACTGGCGAGTCATTGTATTGGCAATGGCGAATCTAGTCATCGTGCTCAGCCCTGTTTTGGCATGTAAGGAATTTATTAAAGGGCGCAAAAAGTTCCAAAACATTCAATATAATCTCATCGTCTACTGCCTCTTTTAGTTTTTCAAGAGAGGCATAAGGTCGTTTTTGTGCTATCCTAGTAGCTCGGGCTTTACCTATGCCAGGTATAGCTGTGAGGGAGCTTAGAGGACAATTGTTGATGTCTAAGGGGAAAGGAACCCCTGTAATTGAACGCCTTCCATAGTCAGTTACGGCCACCGTTAAGATCGCGCCCACGGGCAAAGTTTCATCAACAACCCCGACTAAAAGCGGGTAAGTCGCGAGTTGTCGTCCGAAGGCTAATTTCCCTACCTTTTCCTCGATCCGCAAGTCCCTTATGACGCATCCCAATGGAGCAATACGGCGTAACATGGGTTGATCTATCTCGCTTCTCACCCATTCCTTCCATTTTCTGTAACGGCTTTCCTTTACTTTACTTGGATACATAGTTAAGAGCGTCTTTAAAGGGGTTTTTTCAAATACCATGGGCTTTCTTATATTTATTCTGCGCACGGCGAGCCCCTCTTCCAGAATGCTTCTTAGAAACTTAGCATGTATTTCCAGTGATTCATTGCTGTCTCCTGCAAGTCCAACGATAAAATTAAGACCTGGCAAAATCTTTGGGAGGCTTCTTTTGGTTGGCCGCCATCCGCCCACTTCGTTTACCAACCTTACCGCGAAAAGAGCCTCCTCAAAATCGACCTTTAAGTTGTTAATATTTCTCACCCTGGGATTAAGGTTTTCAATGCCGAAGGAAAGCACGTCCCCTTCAGTATTGTACTTGGAGATTATCTCTATGGCCTCGGCCGACTCTTCGGGAAAATCTACAATGGTTTTCGGGTTTGCGTTGTCGGTATGCAGCACCGATAATTTTGGGCATGACTCCAAGGCATTTTTATAAAGTTCCTCCAAAGCCTTTGGGTTCGGCCTTCTTCCTTTACTTGAAAGCGTGCCCTGGTAGGTCAGTATATTGGCGCATTTGCCAAACCTGAAGGCTTTGACGCCTGCTTTATATAAAGCCTTCATCTCTTCTATAACGTCTGATATCGGCCTTTCTTCAAATTCGCCGGAAGTGCCTTCAGTGCAAAAGGAGCAAGGAGCGCCCACTTGGTCGCAACCTCTGGACAATTCTATTTCAGCCATTATCCAAGGGTACCACGGGTGTAGCTTTACCACTTCGCTGCCCAGTCTGCTCCAAATGTTTACGTTGCCGTATCCGCGCCTTAAGTGCGAGATAATTTCACGTCTTGAAAGGTAATGGTACAAAACCTCATCTATGTCCCCCGTGACTAGACAGTCAACTTCATTGAGATAGATCGTAAGTGCGTCCATACCGCCTCGCAAGACATAACCGGAAGCTATGGGGCCTCCTAAAAAGAGCAGCCCCCTTCTGTTCAAATTGGCGATCTTTTGCAGTTCGCTCAACAACAAAGGAGAACCGCCCCTGTAGCGACCGGGGACAGAAAGCCCAGCTATTATTGCGATGATATCCGCTTCTGCCAGAGCCTCTTCAACGGATACTGGATCTTTTCTCCATTGGTCGCAAGTATAGTAAGCTACATCGTAATCAAAATATCTTAAAACGCCAGCACAGTATCGAACATAGGGGGAAACGTAGGGAGGTACGCCAAGACATGCGGGCTCATCGACGTATCCGTCGAAAATGAGTCCAAGTGGCATAAATGCACCCCTTTCCCGTTTTATTTATCGATGGATTTCTCAAGGATTTTCTAAGATTATGTTAAAATTTATATCAATGCTAAGTATAGCCTAATCTTTAGGAGGTGCCAACTTGGAGAGCATTTATAGAGACCCGCTTTCTTTGAAGGAGTGCATAGTGACGTGGATCAGGGAAAAAGTGAAAGAGGCGGGTGCCAAAGGAGTGGTCTTCGGATTAAGTGGTGGTTTGGATTCCGCTGTTCTTGCTTTATTGGCTAAGGAAGCCCTCGGGTATGATAATATATTAGGTGTCATAATGCCTTGTGAAAGTCAACCTGAAGACAGCATGTATGCCCTTTTATTAGCGGACAGCTGTAATGTACCTGTTCAGGAAGTGGACTTAACATCAACTTTTCATGTCCTTTTAGATGCCTTGCCCTTCAAAAAAGATGATATGAAAGCTTTAGCTGTAGCGAACATCAAACCTAGATTAAGAATGACAACGCTTTATTTCTTCGCTCAAAATTTCGGTTTTCTCGTGTGTGGCGCCAGCAATAAAGACGAACTAGAAATTGGTTACTTTACAAAACACGGAGACAGCGGCGTCGATATGCTTCCCATGGGCGACCTTTTAAAGGGCGAGGTAAGGCTTCTTGCTGAGCACCTTGGAGTGCCAGCCTCGATAATAGAGAGGCCGCCATCCGCTGGTTTATGGCCTGGACAGACCGATGAGGAGGAAATAGGCGCGACCTATGACGAAATTGACAGGTATTTGCGTACGAGGGAGGGGGATGAGAGAGTGAGAGATATCGTCGAAGGAGCCAGAAAGCGAAGTGAGCATAAGCGAAGAATGCCTCCTATATGTGTGTGTGAAATTTAAAGAACGCAAATATTCCAAAAGAGGTAAACTTGATTTATTAGAGGTGATAATTGAATGGCTGGCCATTCGAAATGGGCAAATATAAAGTATAGAAAAGCCGCACAAGATTCAAAGCGGGGCAAGTTATTTCAAAAGTTGGTTAGGGCCATAATTATGGCTGCCAGAGAAGGAGGAGGGGATCCCTCTTATAACGTTGCCTTGAGAAATGCCATTGAAAAGGCCAAAGCAGCCAATGTACCCATGGAAAACATCCAGAAGGCCATAAAGCGTGGTACTGGAGAACTCGAGGGTGCTTCCTATGAACATGTAATATATGAAGGCTACGGTCCAGGAGGAGTTGCCATACTCGTTGAAGCAACCACCGATAACCGCAACCGTACCGCCTCAGAGATGCGTTTCATCTTCACTCGACATGGCGGATCCCTTGGAGAAGTAGGTTGTGTTTCCTGGTTATTTGAAAAGCGAGGGGCGATTTATATAACTTCTAAAGTTGACGAGGATGAGTTGCTTTTGACGGCAGCCGAGGCAGGGGCACTAGATATTGAAAACGAAGATTCTTCTTTCATAGTGTACACTGAGCCAACTGATTTGAGCAAAGTTAGTGAGTTTTTGGCACAAAAAGGATACCCAATTGATCGTTGCGAAATAGTCATGGTACCAAAGACAACCGTCCCAGTGACAAACTCAAATGAAGCTTCGAAACTCTTAAAACTTTTGGATACTTTAGAAGAACATGAGGATGTTCAAAACGTGTACGCGAACTTTGATATCCCCGATGAGATCTTTGAACAGGTTGAAAGCGCGTAAAATATCATGTTGTGCCTCGGTATAGATCCTGGCATCGGACGAGTGGGGTTTGGTTTTGTCAAAGAAGAAGATAGCGTTTTATCAAGTTTGACCTTCGGGTGTATCGATACGGATCCAGGTCTTTCCGTTCAAGACCGGTTGAATCTGATTTATGATGAGCTAAAAAGCTATATTGAAAGGACAGTGCCCGATGTTTTGGCGATGGAAAGGCTGTTTTTCGGACAGAATTTGACCACTGCCGAAAACGTTTGGCAAGCTAGGGGCGTTATCTTACTCGTTGCTGCTCAGAAAAGACTTCCTATCGTGGAGCTCACTCCATCGGAGGTAAAGATGGCCGTTTGCGGATATGGGAGAGCTAGCAAGGTTCAAGTCCAGGAGATGGTAAGATTTCTGCTATCCCTGAAGTCCGTTCCCAAACCTGACGATGCAGCTGACGCCTTGGCCGTGGCAATTGCTGGCTTATCCGTCTGGAGACTCAGGCGATTGCAGGAAAGTATCTAATGAAGGTACGTGTTAAAGGATGATCAGATTTATCTCAGGTGTAGTTGTGGATGTCAAAGGAAATGTTGTAGTACTTAACGTCGCTGGATTTGGTCTGGAGGTTACATGCTCGCGGGAAGCCCTGTCTCTGTGCAGAGTGGGAGAAAGGGTGACTTTGTCAGTTTATTTATCGGTGAGCGAAAGCGGCCCGTCGCTTTTTGGCTTTGGCAATGATGGGGAAAGAGAATTTTTTTTATTGTTGATAAATGTCAAGGGCATGGGTGCCAAGACAGCTATATCAGTATTAAGATGGTTGTCAGCGCGAGAGATGATCGAGATCATTCGGGAAAGAAATTTGGAAAAGCTCAAGAAAGTGCCTGGAATAGGCCGTAAAACAGCAGAAAGGATTTGTTTTGAGCTTAAAGACAAAGTAAAAGGGTACCCTGCGAGCAGCGAAGAAGCGGGTTGGTCTAAACTCAACGACAAGCTTCAAGTGGTTCGCTTGGCTTTGAAAGAACTTTATTTTAGCGATATGGAAATAGATAGGGCAATCAAATACCTAGAAAGTCTAAGTGATGGCGTTGAGAGGTCGGAGGAAAGATTATTGCACGAAGCCCTGAAGATCTTGAGCGGATGACGATCTGGAGTGGTGTGTTATGAAGAGGAATTCAGCTAGATTGGTGAGCGAGCAACCTCTATCCATGGAAGAGGACGTCTTCATCAGGCCTCAAAGGCTTGACGAGTTCATCGGTCAGGCCAGAGTAATAAATAAACTGAGCATGTTTATAAAGGCGGCTAAAGCTAGAGGCGAGCCCCTAGACCACACCCTTTTTTGTGGTCCTCCCGGTTTGGGAAAAACCACCCTGGCTGGGGTGGTTGCCCATGAGATGGGAGGAGAACTCAAGACTACTACGGGACCCGCTATTTCTCGAACAGGTGATCTAGCGGCGATCCTATCTTCCCTTAAACCAAAGGACGTGTTTTTTATCGACGAGATACACAGGCTTTCTCCTCAAGTTGAAGAGGTACTCTATTCGGCCATGGAAGATTTTTTCTTGAACATTATTATCGGGAAGGGGCCAATGGCTAGGAGCATTAGACTCACCTTGCCGAAATTTACATTGATAGGGGCTACTACGAAGCCAACTCTTCTTTCAGCTCCCTTAAGGGGCAGGTTTGGCATCATTGAGCAGCTGGAATATTACTCGGTGGATGAGTTAACCGAGATAGTGATTAGGGGGGCTTCAGTCTTGTCAATAGCGATTGAAGAACGAGAAGCCGCTTTAGAAATAGCCAAAAGATCGAGGGGAACTCCTCGCGTTGCATTGCGTTTATTAAAAAGAGTGAGAGACATCGCTGAAGCTCAAAAAAAAGAAAAAGTGGATTTGAGGATTGCCAAACGTGCTTTAGACATATTGGGCATCGATGACGAAGGGATAGACGAGCAGGAAAGAAGGCTTTTGAGTGTGCTAATTGAGCTTTTCGAGGGAGGTCCTGTTGGGTTATCGACCTTAGCTGCAGCCATGAGTGAGGAGGAAAGAACCATAGAGGAGATTTATGAGCCCTTTTTGTTGAGGAATGGCTTGCTCGAACGAACGAAGGTAGGTAGGATCGCGACTAAAAAGGCATACGAACGACTCGGCCTTCCTTATTTTAAAGGCGCTAGAGAGGGAGAGGAAAATTTGCGCCTCTTTTGATGATTCTTTATAAATTGGGGTGATCCCTTATGCATGATGTGGGTAAATTATTGATACTTTCGGGACTCTTGATCTTGATCATCGGAGTAGCTTTTTATTTCACCGGCAAAGGTGGAATTCCCTTTGGGCGTTTACCCGGAGACATAGTAATACGCAGGAAAAACGTCATGATCATGTTTCCCATAGTCAGTATGTTGATTTTAAGTGTGATACTTACCATTGTGCTCAATTTGCTGAGCCGATGGTTTAGATAAATGTATTAAGAAAGGAGACATGGCCATGAAGTTTTGGTTCAAGATGTCCCTTGTGTTGTTTTTGCTTTTGGTCCCTTTTTGCGTTCAGGGAATCTCAAAGGAGCCCGCCATATCCGTGGGATTGGCACAAGGTGTTTCTTCTTGTGCAATTCGCTCAAATAATATGACATTTTATGACGCTTCAGGTAAACAGGTAAACATGAAAGGGACCGTTACAGTCAAATCTGGAGGCCGTGCCAGCGTCATCGTTGGTGGCAAGTCACTCGCTCTTCCCGTGACCGTGAGATCAAAGGGATTGTTGTATTTAAACGATAAACCCTACAGAGGAGTTTTTGTGCTGGTTGCAAGCAGCGGTTCCTTTACAGTCGTAAATGAGTTACCCTTAGAAGATTACTTAAAGGGAGTCTTGAAAATGGAGGTTAATCCCAGTTGGCCAGCGGAGGTCTTAAGAGCTCAAGCTATTACGGCCAGGACTTATGCGTTAGCCGAAAAGGGCCGACATGGCAGTGCCGGCTTTGATCTCTGTGCGACGGATCATTGCATTCCCTATAGGGGCGTTAACGCCGAAGATCCAAAGCTGACGCACGCCATTGAAAGTACGAGGGGCATGGTCTTGCTCTATCAAGGCAAGCCAGCGAGGACCTTCTTCCACTCCGATAGTGGTGGCTGGACGACGGATGTACAGTCCGTGTGGGGGGCGGATATACCCTACCTCAAGCCTGTGCAAGAACCCTTCCAATATCAGTCGCCCTATTCGTCATGGTCCTTTAAAATTAGTGGAGATGAACTTGGTCGGAGGCTATCTCAGGCAGGCATCAACGTGGGATCGGTTTTTGAGATTATCCCTGTCAAGATCGGTCCTGGCGATAGGGTTGAGATGGTTGAGGTAGTTGGTACAAAGGGAAGAAAGACGATTAAATCCCACGAGCTTAGGATGGCTTTGGGCGCAAAGGAATTGAAGAGCACCGTTTTTTCTTTAGATGGCGATGGTGGCACGACGAGGCGCGATGTACTGGCCGCTTCTGAAGATTTTATAGATGAATCGCAATCCGATAGCGCGACTTTGATATCTTTGACTCAGGAGGGGGCTTTTACTTCCGATGAACTCATGGACATGCTCCTTCATCCCGAAAAAAGGGGTGAATATCTAAAAAAAGCCTTGGCCCGCAGGGGAAAATCGACTGCCAAGACATCGAAAAAATCACAGAAAAAGGATCCGAAACTTTTATGGCCACAGTGGGATACGTCCGCTGACGATGAAGTCAAGACGAGAGGAGTGCGTGGTACGACCTTTTTATTTCAAGGGAAGGGTTGGGGTCATGGAGTAGGAATGTCTCAGTGGGGAGCTAAAGCCATGGCTGAAAATGGCTGGCCAGCCGAGAAGATTGTGAGGTATTACTATCCTGGAACTGAGTTGCGAAAACTTTATTGAGCATACATTCAAGGAGTGGTCAATTACGATCGACCTTTTTGATATTTCTGCCTACGATTACGAACTCCACGAAGGATTTATAGCCCAACATCCCGTCGAGCCTCGCGATCAATCAAGGCTCATGGTTGTAGAAAAATCTACGGGCAAGCTCGAGCATAGGCGTTTCTATGAGATACTTGACTACCTCAAACGAGGCGACGTCTTGGTATTAAATGACACAAAAGTCATACCAGCGCGTCTTTTGGGTCGGAAGGACCGAACAGGGGGCAAGGCAGAGGTCTTGTTAGTCAAACCATTGGATGCTGGATGGGAATATTGGGAGGCCATGGTGCGTCCCGGAAGAAGATTGAAGACCGGTGACAAAATAGTTATAGATTCTGAGTCTTTGGTTTTGGTGTTAGATAGGCTTACTCAGGGCATGAGGAAGGTCCAAATAATTGGCAGAGATTTGCCTCACAACATAATAAAAAAGAAGGGCCAAGTTCCCCTGCCGCCCTATATAAATGAAAATGATGTAGCTTTAAAAAGTTATCAAACGGTATATGCGCGCATTAATGGCTCGATTGCTGCTCCGACGGCTGGATTTCATTTTACTGAAGAATTACTAAAAAGGCTGGCTTCAGCAGGGATCGAGTTAGCTTATGTGACCCTTCACGTTGGACCCGGCACTTTTAGGCCCGTCAAGGCAAAAGACATAAGGAAACACGATATGCATCGAGAAGACTATCAGCTTTCACCAGAAACGGCTGAATTGATAAATCGAGCTAAAGAAGAGGGCAGGCGAGTTATAGCTGTAGGAACGACAGTGGTAAGGTGCTTAGAATCTTCGGCTACAAAGAAGGGATTGGTGACGCCTGGTCGAGGAAGCACAGAACTTTTTATATTTCCAGGCTATAAATTCAAGATCATTGATGGGATGGTCACAAATTTCCATCTTCCTAAGAGTACCTTATTAATGTTGGTCTCCGCTTTTGCTGGTTATGAATTGATAATGCGGGCATATAGAGAAGCGATAAAAGAAAGATACAGGTTTTATTCCTTTGGGGATGCCATGCTGATAATTTAATCAGTGGAGGGGATAACAGTGTGGAAATGGGCCGTCTTCGTGCCGCACCCGCCCATCATAATACCCGAAGTTGGAAGAGGAGAGGAAGCGGGGGCAGCTAAAACAGTGGAAGGCATGAAAAAGATAGGCGAGATGTTAAAGGATGAAATGCCCGATTCTTTAATTATACTAACGCCCCATCACGCTATGGCTAGGGGTCTAAATGTGATAAGTGCCGAGCGCTTTAGCGGCGATATGGGAATGTTTCGTGCCAGAGAGTGCAAGTTGCAGGCAGATGGCGATGTTGAACTTGCCGCTGAACTTGTAAATTATTTCAAAGCTAATGGTTTGTCAGTAACTTACTCCATGAGAAAGGCTGTTGAACTGGATCACGGTTCTTTTATACCTCTTTATTATCTTAACAAAGCCTGGAGGAAGTTGCCAAAAGTTGTCTTGGCAAATCCTTTGGGGCTTAGCTACGAGGAAAGCCATACCCTAGGAAAGTTATTGAGACTCTTCGATGTAAAAGACAAGAAGGTAGGAGCAATATTTAGTGGAGATCTTTCACACAGGCTTACTCCAACAGCGCCTGCTGGCTATTATCCCCGCGCTAAGGATTTTGATGCCGCAATCGTGAGGGCCTTTAAAACCTCAAATGCCGACGTGCTCCTTTCGTTATCGGAAGACGAGATTGAAAGAGCAGGGGAATGCGGATTGCGCTCCGCTCTTGCATTTCTTGGCATGGTAAGAGGAGAGGCCATTACAGTTCTTTCTTACGAGGGGCCTTTTGGAGTAGGTTATTGCACGGCCCTCTGGAGGTCCTAGATGGGGAGGTGATACGGTAGTGAACGGTGATGATTTACATCCTTATGTTAAGTTAGCAAGACGTGCCGTAGAGTATTATTTTGAGACAAGAAAGATATTGGATCCCTCGGAGGCGCTTTCCTTGTCCCCCAAAAGGGAGCTTTGGGACAAAAGACTTGCGTGTTTTGTATCGATCAAGACTTTAAACGGAAATCTAAGGGGATGCATAGGCACTATTCGCCCGGTAAGGGAGAATCTAGCCTCCGAAATCATATATAATGCTTTAGCTGCAGCATTTGAGGATCCGAGATTCATGCCTTTAAAAGAGGAAGAGCTCCCAGGCGTTATATTTTCTGTGGATGTATTGAGTGAGCCGGAGCGTGTCACCTCGATAGAAGAACTTGAACCTAAAAAATATGGTGTCGTTTTAGAAAAGGGCTTCAGGAAAGGTGTTTTGCTCCCCGATTTAGAGGGCATTGACACCGTAAAAGAACAGCTTGATATCGTTGCCAGGAAAGCCGGCATAAGCTCGTTAAAAGGAGCTAAAATCTATAGATTTACAGTAAAGCGTTACGAGGAAGTGAGAAAAGATAGATGAAAGCTCTTTACTGGCATTGGGAAGATGGCAATGTGAAGTGTGAGCTATGTCCCCATAACTGTCTTGTCCCCAGTGGCAAAAGAGGGTTTTGTCGCGTACGTGAACATGTACCGGGCGAGGGATTGGTAGCTGTGACTTACGGCTTGTTTTCGAGCGTGGCGTCAGACCCCGTGGAAAAAAAGCCCCTTTATCACTTTTTGCCTGGAGATAACGTCCTCTCGCTAGGTTCTGTTGGGTGCAATATGAGTTGTCCTTTCTGTCAAAATTGGCACATCTCTACCTGGGTTCCCCAAGTAGAGATGTCGCGCATCGATGTAAATGATTTACTTTCTTTGGTTAAGCGATATCGTTCTAAGGCAGTTGCCTTCACTTACAACGAGCCTTTAATATCCTATGAATATCTTTTAAACTCCGCGCCGGTCTTGGAAAAAGAGGGAATAAAGGTGGTTTTAGTGACTAACGGCCTGATAAACTCTTCGCCCTTAAGCGAGCTCGTTCCGCATATAAGCGCAGCCAATGTCGATTTAAAAACCTTTGACGAATCAACTTATAAAAAACTGGGTGGCGATCTTAGGACTGTTCAAAATACTTTAAAAACCCTGATTGGTTCTGGAGTACACATTGAAATTACGCATCTTCTGGTTACTGGGATAAACGATAACCTGGCGGAGTTTGAAGAGATGTGCGCCTGGATTTCTAAAACATTAGGAGAATTAATACCCCTTCATATTTCAAGATATTTCCCGGTATATAAGTGGACCAAACCCCCGACGAACATGACATTGCTCAAAAAAGCTAAAGAAGTGGCCTCGAAATATCTAAAGTTCGTCTATCTCGGCAATGTGCCTGGAGACTCTGATACAGAGTGTCCTGGTTGCGGTAGATTGGCAGTAAAAAGACGAGGCTATCACGTCAGTTTATTGGATGTAACCCCCGATGGCAAGTGCCCTGCCTGTGGATTCAATTTAGGTATTGTGCTTTTTTAATTTTATGGCATACTTTAAATAGCAAATTTCTGTTTTTAGAAATTAAGGGAGGGGCAAACATGGGAACAGTTCACCTTAATGGTCATTCTTTAACGTT
>NZ_CALETC010000253.1:0-1404 GCF_937920065.1 Acetomicrobium mobile | reverse complement strand
CACTTGTCCGGTTTCGCTGGCAGCCCTGCGTCAGAAACGTACCTGCTGCCTCAATTTTGTTCTCTTTACCCCGAGCACGAGCTCTTCAAAGACCAGCGTAGATTTTGATAAGACAACTTGATCTTGACTCCCAAGTATGTGAGCTATATATTTATCCTATATTATGATATCCTGAGACCTGAGCATGACAGCCAAAAATCCATAAGGAGATGGTCAATTATGATGCAAGACTTCGTGTGGGGAGCGATGCGCATCTCTTCCTTCTGCGCTCCTTCGAGGATAGTCTTCGGTCCCGGCGCTGTGCGCCAAAACCTCGCTGCTGAGGTGAGATCGATAGGCGCAAAGAGAGTCCTCATCGTTGCAGACCCCAACCTCGTAAAAGCCGGCATGACGGAAAGCTTAAACGAGGCCTTGAAAGGCGAAGTGGAAGAGCTTTTAACTTTCAGCGAAGTCCTCCCGGAACCTCCTGTAGACATTCCTCTAAAAATAGCCGACATCGTGAAGGAAAAGGGAATTGACCTGATCATAGGCTTCGGCGGAGGATCTTCTTTAGATTGCGCAAAAGGTGGTGCGATATTAGCCACGAACGGCGGTCACCCGAGGGATTACTTCGGCGTGAACAAGGTTAAAAAACCCGGCATCCCTACCATCCTAATACCCTCTACCGCAGGCACGGGAAGCGAAGTCACCGCCGTTGCCGTCTTTGACGACCCAAAACAAGGCGCTAAGTTCGGCATACAGAGCCCCTTCAACTACGCCAAGGTCGCCCTCGTAGACCCTGAAATGACGATGACATGCCCTCCAAAGGTAACAGCTTCAAGCGGAATGGACGCACTCATTCATGCCGTTGAGGCATATACGTCGAAAGACGCCTCCCCTTTAAGCGACCTCCTTGCCCTTCCTGCCATAGAGCTCATAGGGCATTACTTGGTGCGTGCCTACGCAGACGGAAAAAATATAGAAGCCAGGACTGCTATGTCCTTGGCAAGCCTATGGGCGGGCCTTTCTTTCGCCCAGGCCGGATGTGCCGCAGTGCACGCCTGCGCTTACCCCTTAGGCTCTACGTACCACGTCCCCCATGGCCTTGCTAACTCCCTCATGTTCGTCCCAGTTACGAAGTTTAACCTCATAAGCAACTACGACCGCTACGGAAAGATCGCTTCCCTCTTAGGGGAAGACACACAAGCGCTTTCATTAAAAGAGAAAGCCGAAAAGTGCGTGGACGCAATTGTAAACCTCATGAAGTCTTTGGACATGCCCTTAAAGCTCCGAGATGTGGGAGTAAAAGAAGAAACCCTGGAGAAGATGGGCAAAGACACGATGCTTCAGACCAGGCTTTTGGCTCACAACCCGAGGGAGGTGAAAGAAGAAGACGCCATAAGGTTCTTCAAGGAGGCGTATTGA
>NZ_CALETC010000252.1:0-5801 GCF_937920065.1 Acetomicrobium mobile | reverse complement strand
CTTGAAATAATTTTTTGCACTCCGGGATTTCAAGCCATCCTGGCGCATAGATTTATACATTTTTTACACACAAGACTCCGGATACCCCTTTTGCCTAGGTTTTTGGGGCAAATTGTTCGATGGTGGACCGGAATAGAGATTCATCCGGGCGCGCAGATCGGGAGAGGGGTATTTATAGACCATGGGATGGGTGTAGTAATAGGGGAAACTGCAATAGTGAAAGATAATGTCACCATGTATCATGGCGTTACTCTGGGAGGTACGGGAAAAGAGAAGGGAAAACGTCATCCTACGGTTGAAAAAGGGGCGTTCATTGGCGCCGGGTCTAAAATATTAGGTAATATAGTGATAGGCGAAAATGCAAAGGTCGGTGCCGGAAGTGTTGTATTAAAAGATGTCCCTTCAAACAGTACCGTTGTTGGCATTCCGGCCGTTGTAGTCAAGCACAACGACATAAAAGTGGGGGATATTGCAAGGCAGTATAGCCCCGATTCTCACACGGCAAATATCCTTTCAGTGAGCTTAAATGAGCTAGAAAAAAATTTGCAAGTCTTGAAGGAGGAAATTCGTAGCTTGGGAGAACAAGTTAATATACAAAGTAAACGGGAGGTTGCTTAAAGATGTCCGTTGACGAAGTTATATTAAATAAATTTATTGGTCGTACGCCTGGATTAAGGTTGCCCCATGAAAATGGAATTATATTTGCAAAACTCGAGGGCAACAATGTAGGGGGATCTATAAAGGATAGGGCAGTTTGGGGAATGCTCAAATATTTTGAGCAAACCGGAAGATTGAAAGAAAACACTACTATAGTTGAGCCAACTTCAGGTAACACAGGTATTGCTTTAGCAATGTTTGGTGCAGCGCTTAATATGCAGGTTATCCTTGTTATGCCAGAGTCAATGTCCCTTGAGAGAAGGGCAATTTTAGCAGCCTATGGAGCTAAACTTGAGCTTACCCCTGCGGCAGATGGCATGATCGGAGCTATAAAAAGGGCTGAACAAATTGTAAAAGAAATGCCAGGTGCTGTTATGTTAGATCAGTTTTCTAACCCAGGTAATCCGTGGGCTCACATGGCGACCACTGCTCCGGAAATACTTCTCGATATTAAAGGTCTAGAGATAGCGGCTTTCGTTGCTGGCGTAGGTACGGGAGGTACTTTAACGGGAGTAGGAAAAGTCCTAAAGAAAGTTTTTCCTAATATACAGATCGTTGCCGTTGAACCTGCCAAATCTTCAGTTTTGAGTAGGGGGCCTATCGGGCCTCATGCGATCCAGGGCATTGGGGCGGGTTTTATTCCCAAAAACTTAGATCTTTCTTTGGTAGATCAGGTTGTGAAAGTATCTGACGAAGACGCCATTGAAATGACGAGATATATGGCGCGGGAGAAAGGTTTGTTTTTGGGGATTTCAAGTGGTGCTAATTTATGGGCAGCCGGAGAGTTATTAAAAAGTTTGCAAGAAAATTCGATCGTAGTTACTGTGGCGCCTGACAGAGGAGATAAATATTTAAGCACTTCTGCCTACAAGTTATAGAAGTAATAAAAGCACGAGCAAAAGTATTTTGCGTCTCATTATTCAACTAACCTTTGTCCGATATCTGTAAAAAATTTAAATTCGAAATTTACTTGCACTTAAAACAAGGATTTGATATATTGAACACCGCATGCAAGTGTGTGCAATTCGTGCATTAAATTATGAGTTTGTGGCCAACATTCTTGTGAAGGGGGTTACCAGTTCAATGGAAGGAATTAAAATCAAAGATATGATCGTAACTGGATTTGCCTTATTTGCGATGTTTTTCGGAGCAGGCAATCTTATCTTTCCTCCTTACTTAGGGTCTTTGTACGGCTCAAAGTGGATCGCTGCTATGTTGGGATTTGGAATAACTGGTATTGGTCTGCCCCTTTTAGGGGTCATAGTGATGTCTCGGTACGAGGGTTCCTTCGATAATTTTGCTGGCAAGGGAGGTAAACTTTTCAGCATATTGTTGGGGAGTTTAGTTGTTTTGTGCATTGGACCTCTTCTTGCTATACCGCGCACTGGCGCAACAACTTTTGAAGTTGCTGTAAAACCTTTTTTCCCAAACATGAATCCCTATATACCGATTATTGGCTTTTTTGTCCTAACTTTTTATTTTTCCATGAAACAGTCCTCCGTGATAGATGTTATAGGGAAACTGCTAACCCCTGGCTTGCTCGTCCTTTTAATTGCCATCATTATTGCTGGTATTGTAAACCCTATAGGCGCGCCGATGCCTCCTAAAGCCACTAATAGCGCTTTCGCCTCATGCTTCGTTGAAGGTTATCAAACGATGGATGCCCTTGCTGCTGTGATATTCGCTGGTGTCATAGTGCAAAGCATTAAGGCAAAGGGATATGGCAAGTCGTCCACTATCAAGATAACTATGATGTCGGGATTTATAGCTGCAGCAGGCCTGTTAGTTGTTTACGGCGGCTTGATGTATTTAGGAGCCACAGTATCTTTTATGTCACAAGACATTCCCAGGACGATGCTGCTCGTCAACATAGTGGCAGACATTGCTGGTGATGTTGGTTTAATTGCTCTAGGTATAGTGGTTGCATTAGCTTGTTTGACGACAGCTGTTGGTTTAACAGCAGCGACTGGAGAATTTTTCAGCAAATTGTCCAAGAACAGGGTTACCTACCTTCAAGTGGTGACAATATCTACACTATTTAGCGCCCTTTTTGCCGGGATTGGTGTCGATGGCATAATAAGGTTCGCTGTGCCTGTCTTAGTCGTTGTATATCCTATCGTTATAGTTTTAATGTTCATGAACTTGCTTTCTCCAGTATTTAACGATTCTTGTCGTTACGCCTATATGGCTGCCCTCGCGGGAACTTTACTGGTGAGCCTCTATGACGGCTTTTCTGCAATAGGTGTAACGTTCACATTGTGGGAAGACATTATCTCACTAATACCATTAGTTGCAAACGGGTTTGGATGGTTGATGGCTGCTACTATAGGGTTTGGAATAGGTTTGGTTGTAGATAGAATAGCTTTAGCTATAAAAGGCTCTGCAAGCTGCGCGTAACGTTGTGTTGCCCTTGCAATCAAAGCATATAGGTTTGTTCATTGGTCGCGCCAGTTACTACTCTAAGGCTGGCGCGATAATAGTATTTAAGTTGCTGATTTTTTCTCAGAGTCTAGCGAGACATAGTTACTAGCACTCTTTATTTTTGATTAGTGTTGAAAATAATTTTATTTTGAGGTATTATTGTACGAAACAGTATCCCATGTGGAGGAATTAAGATGTCTGGTGTAGCCAAGATACGAGTTTTGGAACGAGCAGTAGATGTAATGAATAGTCTTGCAGAGATGGAGCAACCCTCTGGTTTGTCGGAGATAGTCGAAAGAACTTCTTTGCCGAAGACGACAGTTTTTCGAATACTGAATACGCTAGAGGAGCATTCGTTGGTCATGCGCTGCAATGGACAATATGCTATTGGCCCTGCTGTGCTTTTTTGGGCAAGCGCCTACAAAGTACAAAACGTATTATTAGAGGTAGCAAAACCTCACATGGTTGAACTTTGGGATTTTACTAGGGAAACAGTGCACCTTGTCTTCTTCGATGGTGAAAATGCCTATTACATAGAGAAGCTGGATACACCGCACCCGGTCAGGATGCGTTCTCGCATTGGGGCACACTTGACACTCTACAGCACTGCGGCAGGCAAGGCAATTTTGTCTGCTTTGAGCCAGGAAGAGATTGATGCTTATTTAAATAAGGTAGCGTTAACGCGCAAAACGCCCAACACCATTGTGGATAAAGAAAAGCTAATGGCTGAGTTATCAAAAATTAGACAAGAGGGTTTTGCAAAGGATATACAGGAGAATGAAGAGGGGATATGTTGCGTGGGTGCCCCCATATTGCAAAATGGGAAACCAATTGGGGCGATAAGCGTTTCTGCTCCGGCTTATAGGTTTACTGAGGAAAAGATGCTTGAGGCCGGAAGAAAGGTTCAAGAAATTGTGGCAAAAGTTTCAGAAGCGTTGAGCAGGACACCTGTATAGTAAAAGTTCTGGAGGTCAAATAACCATGTCTTATTTATTGCGAATCACTTCTAAGGATAATGTTGGCGTTGCGCTAAAAGAGCTGCATAGAGGTAGTAGAGTTACTACCGAGGGCCAAGCTGCTATATTAATAAGGGATGAAATTCCCCTTGGTCACAAAGTAGCTCTTAGCGATATAAAATCGGGAGAAAAAGTAATAAAGTATGGCTTCCCGATCGGTAGTGCCATTAAAAATATCCAAGGTGGAGAACATGTTCATACCCATAATCTTAGTACCAACTTAGGTGATGTCGAGGAATATTCATATGAACCCAAAAACTACTTGTCTTGTAGCGATTCTTTCACGATTCCTTCCTTTAAGGGATTTAAGCGCACAAACGGTTCTATAGGTATAAGAAATGAAATATGGATAGTACCGACTGTAGGCTGTATTAATGAGATTGGCAAACTTATATTAGAGAAAGCTAAAAGGCTTCTCGAGGGAAGTCGATTAGTTGATTTACTTGAGGAAGGCAATGTAATGGCCCATCCTTTTGGTTGTTCTCAGCTTGGCGGTGATTTGGAACGAACTCAAAAAATACTTGCTGGTATAGTAAAACACCCTAATGCTGCTGGTGTTTTAGTCTTGGGATTAGGGTGTGAAAATAATACTCTTGAGTCTTTCGTCAAACACCTCGGAGATGTTGATAGAGAGCGAGTTCGTTTTCTTGTGGCACAAGAAGTGGATGATGAGGTGGAAGTGGGCGCCAAGATGATATGCGAGCTCGTTGAAAATGCATCTACGGATAAGAGAGAAGATGTCCCGCTTTCTTCTTTGGTCGTTGGATTGAAATGTGGCGGTTCTGATGCTTTTTCTGGCATAACAGCTAACCCGCTACTTGGGGCGTTCTCAGATTTTTTAGTGTGCGCCGGTGGAAGTTCTGTCCTGACGGAAGTGCCCGAGATGTTTGGGGCTGAGAGGCTTTTGATGGAAAGGGCGGAAAACGAGGAGATATTTCAAAAGATTGTTAATTTGATCAACGACTTTAAAGAATATTTTCTTTCCCATGAACAGCCGGTTTACGAAAATCCATCGCCTGGCAATAAAGCAGGAGGCATAACTACCCTAGAGGAAAAGTCTCTAGGTTGTGTGCAAAAAGGCGGCAGGGCGCCGGTTGTGGATGTGCTATTGTACGGAGATCGGGTCAAAAAGAAAGGGTTGAGCCTGCTTGAAGGTCCGGGAAATGATCTTGTTTCCTCAACAGCACTTGGTGCCGCGGGATGTCATATGGTCCTTTTCTCTACCGGTCGGGGCACCCCTTATGGTACCTTTGTGCCTACAGTAAAAGTTTCAACCAATAGCGATCTATATCACAAAAAAGAGCGATGGATAGATTTTAATGCTGGTGCTCTTCTTGAAGGCGTCACGATCAAGGATCTACTAGATGAATTCTTTCAAAAGATAATAAGCATAGCCAACGGAGAAAAGACAAAAAGCGAAGAAAACGATTTTAAGCAAATAGCCATTTGGAAGGGCGGAGTTACATTATAGGTAAATTGACATTCATGATATTTTTTCATAAATGTGTTTTTTTAAAAGATAACTCGATCAACAATATAAAAAATACAAATGTAAGATGATAAATAAAGCGGGAGGAATGTGCATCTCCCGCTTTATTTTATCTTTGGACCCTTCCGCTTACATCTCCGCCCATTAGACTAAAAACTTCCTCTTTACTGACCCTATTGAAGTCACCGGGAATTGTATGTTTTAAGGCAGATGCTGCT
>NZ_CALETC010000251.1:0-20060 GCF_937920065.1 Acetomicrobium mobile | reverse complement strand
TCGTAGGTTCCATTAGCTTCACCGTAGGCAAAGGACCGAAGCTCTAAAAGCAGGTCAAATTTAGCCTTTTACACAAACCTGACGAACTTTTTCGCAAGCCCCAGAAACGCCTTTGCGATTGCGTGTTTTTCCTTTGCCATCAAAGCATCAAAAGAAGTGGGAAACTTATAAATTTTACCCCCGCAAGTAAAGCTATGGCGAATTTGTGCCGATAAAATTAACAGGAACTAAAAAAGAGGTGATGACGATGGTTGAACCAATCGATCCAATAAATAGAGCACATGAAACGAAACCGGTCAAAAAGATTCGTCCTAGATCCGAAGAGATACGAAGCGGCGAGGGCGACGAGTTTAAGGTAAGCTCCTTTGCCAAGACTTTAAAGAAGGCCGTCGAGGAAGCTAAAAAAATTCCGGAAGTTAGAGATGATAAAGTCGAAATATTAAAACGCAAGATACAAGACGGCACGTACGAGCCGGATTTAGATGCGCTTGCTCGGATTTTGCGGAAAGCAGGTTTTAAAGGATGATGATGCCTTGAACGCAAGAGGCTTACCGCCGGAAGAATTGGCCGAGGAAATGACGAGTCTCCTCGAAGGGATGTCGCGTCAGCTTGAAGATATAGTCGAGCTGCTCAAGAAAGAACGACATCTCTTAGGAGGTGGCGATTATGCTGCCTTGCAGTCCTTGGTCAAAGATTTAGAAAAAAAGACAATAGACTTTTTAGAGCTTGAATCAAAACGCAACGGTATTGCCCAGATGATTGCCGATGCACTTGCCTGTGAACCCAAGATATCCGAAATTGCTTTAGTCATGGGGGAGGAAAAGGCAGCGGCTTTGCTTGAAGCGTCAAGAAAGCTGGAGCGTTCCATGAGAAATTTAAAGTCCGAGTTCGACATAACCACACACCTGCTCGATGAATCCAAAAGATTCAGCGAGCTACTCCTGTCCCAGTGGCGCGAGCTGGCAAGCGGAGGCACCTTTAGCATCAGGGGTTAAACAAAAAGGGGAAAATTGCGATGATTAATTCATTTTTCGGCTTAGAAATGGGCCGACGGGCGTTGGATTACTTTCGCAGGGGCATGGAGACTGCCGGGCATAATATATCCAACGCCGACGTCGAAGGCTACTCAAGACAAAGGGTAGAGGCAGGTACCACCACGCCCTTTACTGACCCCGCCTTTAACCGTCCGGCAACGCCCGGCCAAATAGGCACTGGCGTCCAAATTGAAGCCATAAGGAGGCTGCGCGACTCCTTCTTGGATGCACAATACCAGGAGGAGATGTCTGCTTTAGGTTATTGGGAAGCCTTAGAGGAAGCCATAAGCCATATAGAGCTTTTCGTGAACGAACCTGCAGGAGAAGGCTTAAAGGTTGCGTTAGACGAGTTTTGGTCTGCCTTAGAAGAGCTGTCGAAGCGACCCGATAACGCAGCAGCCCGAGAAGGCGTGATCCAAAGCACCAAAAACCTGACCGTCTTTTTGGATCAGTTGGCGAGAAATTATGACCAATACAGGACGTCTTTGAACCAAGATTTGGAATCTTTGGTCACCGAGGCTAATTCTTTGATAGACCAGATAGCAGCGTTGAACGAAAAGATCTCACAAGTTAAGGCTGTAGGCGGCAACCCAAACGATCTGCTCGATCGGCGGGATTTACTCGTCGAACGCTTGAGCGAGCTCATCGATATATCTGTATCTACGACCATACAGGAAGAAGACGGGGACTATAAGATAGACCTTCACGGAAAAATCCTGGTGCAGGGCTCCCAGACGCGACATCTCGTACTGGTCCCCATACCCGGCAACGACGGCTTTTACGACGTTCAAGTAGAAGATAACCTTTTTGATCCCGTAGATAACGCGGACGTGATTTTAGCGGCCATAGAACAGCGAGCCTTAAAGGCCATACACTCCGTCATCGTTCACAGGCTTGCGAGCGAGACCACCTGGAAGGTCGGAACGCCGGGAAGCTTACCGAACGTGGTAAGCCCCGATCAGGAACTTAACTTACACGGTTCTTTTTCGCTTCAGGTCAGTTCCGGCGGAGTCGTTAAAACTTCGCATCAATTTAGCGGCGGCGTACTCCCGCCTCCAGGTTCGGACGAACCTCAAGAGTACAGCTTTCGTCTGGCGGCAGACGGCTTTGAAAGCATCATTTCAATAAATTGGAATGATGCTGATTCCCGATGGGAAATAAGCGACAATATGGGTAACAGTTGGACGGCTTCTTCAACATTGAATGTACAGGATTTATCCGGTTTTATAAACACAAATTATTCTTCATATTTCGATGCGGCCACCACCTCGGATGACCGCCTGACAATCGAATCATCGGACAAACATTTGGTCTCCATTGTCGATATAAAGGGAAATTTTGCCGGCAAAATGGGCATTGCGGACTCGGCAAAGGTCGTCACCATAAACGTTAAAGAAGAAGATAGTTTAACTACGATAGCAAACAAGATAAACGGGGCTTACATGAGCAATGATGGCGCTCCTTCAAAGCCCGAAGAATGGCTTAGGGCTTCCGTAGAGCAGGCTCCTGACGGCACTTATTATCTTACCCTTGAAAGCCAGGTCATGGGAGAAGCCCAGAGAATCAACGTCCTTGGCGATGAAAACGGTGGCCTTTACGTGGCAAGCAACTTGGGCCTTTTAAGAAGCGACGGGACAACTAACTTCATGAGTACCTCAAGCGACGCCCTGGTCACTTTTGACGGCAAAAATTACCTTTCCTCAGTCAACCGTTTTACTGAGGCAAGGCAGATAACCTCTGCGGATGGTTATGCAGCAAAAACCACGAGCGAGGTCTCTCCCGGCATCACGCTTGAACTAAAGAAAGAAGGAAGTGCCTCCATAACCGTAGATCACCATGTGCAGGGCGGCAAGATATACGGCACTTTGGAGGCACGCGATGACCTCATTTTATCTCACCTTGCGTCTTTTGATGAGTTGGCCTACCGGTTGGCTTTGGAAATGAACGCCGTGCATTATTCGGGCCACGGCATGGGAGAAAATTCTGCTCTCACAGGAACGGCCTTTTTTGTCCCCCTGCTTAAACAGAGAGGTGCGGCGAGCTCCTTGCTCATTAATCCGCTTTTGGAAAAAGACACGAGTCTCATTGCTGCGGCCGCAGATGATGGCGATGGCAGCAGCCTTGGAAGCGGCGATGGCACGAAAGCCCTTGCCATGGCCCGGCTCAAACAGACAAAGGTGTTGTCCGGTGGCAGCGCCGATTTCAACGAGTTTTATCTGAGCTTCATTGCAGAAATAGGGGCTCAGGGGAAAAGGACCACGACTATGGCAGATAACCAGCGCGCTTTGACAGATCAGATAAACGCTCAGAGGCAATCGGTCATGGGTGTCAACATCGATGAAGAGATGATGGACATAATAAAATTTCAACAGGCATTCAATGCCATGGCACGTTATATTACGACCATAGACGAAATGCTTGATACGATAATCAACCGCATGGGGATGGTGGGAAGGTAGCATTTTCTTTCGGGAGGTATGTAATATGAACCGCGTGACCAATTCGATGATGAACCAGATTTTTTTGTCGGACATGCACAGCAACTTGGAGCGAATGCTCAAACTTCAAAGGCAGATGTCGACAGGCAAGCTTCATCAGCACCCTTCCGATGATCCCCTGGCAGTTGGCAGGGAATTGTCTCTGTCGACGACTATATTTGAGAACGAGCAATACTTGAAAAATCTTGATGACGGCATGATGTGGCTTTCCAATACCGATGCCGCTTTAAACCAGATCACCGATGTGATACAACGCATCAGGGAGCTTGCCATCTACGCGGGAAACGGGACCTTTGAAGAGACAGAATATGCAGCCATCGCAGAGGAGTTGTACCAACTTCAGGAAGAGCTCATGAATACTGCCAATTTCTCGGTGGAGGGAAGATATTTGTTTTCCGGCCTGAACGCCACACAAAGGCCTTTCGTTCGCGACGCGAATGGCAAAATCATATACATGGGAAATCAACTACACGTTGAATATGAAGTGGAACGGGGAGTTATGGGGCAGGTTTCCCTTCACGGCCGCGAAGTGTTCCCGATCCGCTACCAACAATACACATTGGCCAGTTACGAAGCCCCCTTGTCCTTTTCATGGACCGGTAGGAGCGAAATACTTCAAATACGCGTTGGAGACAGGACAGCCAAAGTTTTGATCCCGGAAAAGTGGTCCGACGACGATAAAGACGGAGTGCAGGAACCTTCAGACGAAAATAACTTTCGAGACCCGGGGGAACTTGTAGGATACAGCTTGGATGAACTGGCATCTCTCATAAACGAAAGTCTGGCCATGGGAGACGTGGGAAAGCTTGTGTCTGTGTCCGTTGAAAAAGACTATGATCGCGGGGTTCAAAGACTCGTTATCAAGGGACATACTGGCGAACCTTTGTCGATTACCTCGTGGCCTTCTCCTGATTTTGAACCATTGCCGAGCGATGGAACCACGGGACAGCCCACGGATCACAGTCACATAGGATTGGCCTCCTATTTGGGCATTGAGACCTCTCTGAAAAGCGTGGAATTTCCGATGGGTCAGGACATAGACCCGACAAATAGCCCAATTTACTGGAGGCTTGAAAGCGGCGGTAACTTTGCCGAGGTGCGCATAGACGGCGGGCCCGCGCTTTCCCTTCAGGACCTGGCGGACAGACTGAACAGCGCGGCAGGAGACTGGCTTCAAGTAATTGTTCAAGGCGACGAGGAAGAATCGTCGGGCATCAACTATGAAGCACCCACCCAAAAGCTCATTTTTCGCACCCTGGACGGTTCAGCTCTTAATATATATGACCTAAATCCGACGGTAAGCGCTTCCGCCGCTAAATTCGGTTTACAAACGGCATTGGTCATGGATGACACAAATACCGTATTTCCCCTGGACGGACTTGATCCCAACATGCCTGCCTTAGTCAATGTCGAAGTAGGAGGAAAAGGTTACGCCGTAAAGCTTTATCGCGACCAAGTTGGCAGCCTTTCCGGCAGCACTTGGAATGTGGATGCCCTAAAGGTTGCCAAGGCCATACAGTCTCAAGTCGGTGAGGATTTGATCGGCTACCGCGAGCTTGAGGACGGCCGTGTGGCCCTTTATTCCAAGACGGGCCAATCCCTGAGGGTTACCGACCTGCCTTTCGGCGATCCTCATTTCGCGGACTATACATCGGGAATTGCGGCAAACCTCGGCATTCATTCCGGTGTTGCGGGGGGCGAAATTGCCGCAGGTTCCGCGCCCTCAAGTGATGGTGTCATTCGCATTGCTTCTGGCGGCCATACGGTTGATATCTCCGTCCTGCAAACAGATACGGCCGAAGATATTGCCAAAAAGATAAAGGGCCTCGCAGGTTCCTGGCTTGACGTGAGCTTATACGACGCCGATTTAAGCGGTTCGTCGGGGAGCCAGAGGATTTCACTGGCGGCCAAGGACGGCTCACCTCTGGCCGTTTATGATGTTCAAGGAGATGTCGCAAACAGCTTTCTGCGAATAGACACTGCTTTGCGCAGCGCCTCCAATGTGTCGGGCTGGACGGGAAGCGGGAGTTTGAGCATCACCGTCAACGGCTATACCCATACCATAGATACCAAAGGCATGAATATAAATGATTTGGTAAATACCGTAAATGCCAGGTTCCAAAGCGGAGATGTCAGGGCTGAGCTTGTGGAAGACGACACTGGCGATGCACGGTTTGTCATGTGGTCGCCCAAAGGATATGTCATCGAAGCTCAGGGAGACATTCCGGGGTTATCCAGTCCTGCAAGTTCGGACGTAAGGGGCGGCGTAGGCCCTTACAACCAGGTGATGACCGAGCGGACTTCTGCCGATATCGGCTCCACCGATTTATTCGGCTTGCTCGACGATCTGATGCAAGCCGTAAGGCAGGGCGACGTTGAAGGCATATCGAACACAATTTTGCCTAAACTCGACGAGGCCATTGATGACATACTTTGCGTTCGTACCCAAACGGGTGCCCTTCAGAAAAGGTACCAAACCTCAAACTCCAGGCTTAAGCAGATGAACTTGAATTATAACGAACTTTACAGCAAGGTGTCAGACACCGATCTCGCCGAAGCGGTCACGAAGTTTGCCATGGCTCAAGCCGTCTACCAGGCTAGTTTGGCCACCATAGCCAGGATAATACAGCCCACGCTGGTAGATTTTTTGCAGTGACAGATCGAGGTGTAAGAATATGTCTGTAGCTGTTAAAGAACTTGAATTGACCTGGAAGGCTAATTTAGAAGCCTTAAAACTTATCCAACCTTACCTAATAGAGCTTCTTGAGCAAAGGGCAGAAGATCTGGGCCTTGCTTCGTGGACGGTAAGCTACAAGGGCCCTTACGTCGAACTTCGCGACGTCGATGGCAAACTCCGCTTCGTCGAAAACACAGGGTTATGTTATAACTGCATCAATGAAAATGTCGAAGGCAAGAGCGCCATCGTGTTAGGCTTGGGCCTTGGCGAGCATTTTTTGACCACCTTTGACTCGATGGATGAAAACATAAGGTTTATTTGCTGTGAATCGCATATACCTCTTTTGTATTGGGCATTACATCTGCACGATTTCTCTCGTTTGATTTCCAAAGGAAAGTTATTTTTCGTCGTTGGGGAAAAGAGGGCCGACAGGGAAGCTCAGTGGCGCAGAATATCCCCATGGGTAAGGCTCATGGGCAAAATAGAACCTTCTATATACATACACAAGCAGTATTCCGGAAGCGATATCTCAAAGATGAAGCAGTTCTTGAGCGAATACAGGGGGATGCTCCTTTCCACCATATCAACGAGCACCATTCCCCTGTTCAGAAATTTGACGGAGACGGCTCAGACCGCGGTAAATGCCTATATATACAGGGATAAAAATATCGTAACCCTTGAGGAAATGCAGGAACACTGGAAAGGAAGGCCTGCCATAGTCGTTTCGGCGGGACCTTCCCTGGACAGGCAGGTCGAGCTTTTAAGGAAAGCGCAGTACCACTGCGTGATCGTTGCCAACGACGTCATCACATATTATTTGATGGAAAAGGGCATAATGCCACATGTTGTGGCAGCCCTGGATTATTCCCATATAGTCTACAAAAAATTGGAAAAAGCGATCAAATTCCTATCTTCCTGCGACCTTAAGCCCGTTCTCGCCTTCGGTAGTAAGGTATATCCCAAACTGATCTACGAATGGCCCGGTCCTCTTTTCCCCAACAAATCGGATGCCGTGGGCCCCAAGGTTTGCGAAATATTGGGCTTAAATCCCTTGGATAACGGCTCCTCTGTAGCTCATTTTTGTTATTCTATAGCGCAGGCCATCTGTCCCGAAGAAGTGATATTTGTGGGCCAGGACCTTGCCTACGGAGAGGAAGGCAGGAGCCATTCAGTTGGTTTTGCTGAAGGATCGGCGCCTGCTGATTTGGAGCTTGAGATCACTTCCTGGGACGGTCGCGGAACGGTCAAGACCAACAGGCATTGGTATGGATTTCTCAGTATATTTGAGCACCTTATAACAGCTTCCCCGGTGCCCGTATATAACTGCACCGAAGGCGGCGCGAAGATAAACGGCGCCATCCATGTGCCTTTCAAGGAAAGGCTCGATGTGCATGTTGAAGTTCCTGCTCCACCCTATTTAAAAGGTTCGAGGATAGAAAATATAGGACTTACCTCGGATAACCAACGCCGTATATTAAAATTGATAAATGGTGTTTTGAAAGATACGGAAGATATAAGAAAGGAATTTCTAAAGGTCAAGAGATTGCCTATTTCAAGGTCCGTTAGCTCCATCAAGAAGACCTATGGTGCGGCTCTTGAAACCTGGCGGGATATTTTTTACCACTGTGAGTTTTTAAGGGGTGCAATCACTTCCCTCAGGTTCAGCAGCAGCGGCGATATATTGAGCAAGGCAATGGTTTTAATAAGCAATATTCAAGGCGCAAAAGAGATCGCCGATCTCTTTCTAGATGATGTAGAGTTCGCTCGGGTCTACTTGCAGGAAATAAAAAGCATTTGGTCCATGTTTTCGCCCATCTTTGAAAAAAAGTGTCAAGAAAATCAGGAAAGCCGGAGAGAAAGCGGCTCCATGCAAATGCACGAGTTATGGCTTGCAGTGGCTTCCTCTGGAGAAAGGCCGTGGTGGAGTGTCTTTTTGAATGCAGAGGACGTAAACTACGAAATATTTCTGGAACTTGTCGCGAAGGCTCACGGTGCCCATCTTCAAGCCCCCTTAAACCAGATGATAGAGGATATACAGGAGCGGGTTCCTTCATGGCTTTACGATCTTTCGAGGAGCTGGTACGACTTTTTATATCATGGACATTTCGAGAAATACCTGATGTTTTTGAGGTCTTACCATAAGGCTGAGCAATTTTTAGCAGCTACGGAGTCGTCCATGGGATGGCTTGAAATCATGGCGTCCTTTCTTCCTGCGCAGCTTAGAGCGTTGGCGCCTTTTGTAAAATTTAGCGACTTCAATGATGAAGCCGATACTTCCCTTTTGGCCGACATGATCAACGTCGAAGCCTTATATTGGGAAGGAAGGCGCAGGGAATTTCTGTCCGAGTTGTCCAAATTGCTGGATAAATTTAAAGCAGAACGCAAAGTTGCACTGGCAATAGCCTCGGCCGGAAGGGGAACGTGGGTTACATCTCTTGTGATTCGGACGTTGAATGCCTGCCTGTGCGCCCGTGTTCCTGCGGAAAAATATCAGGAAAAATTTTCTGAAGCCTTTGGAATTCATGTAAAGCTACAACCTCAAAATGCCGATTAATAAAGAGGGGGGTGATTGCCACAAAGATAAAGGTCGATTTATAGGTGTAGCAGGTTTTGCAATAAGGCTTTCTGTCAGGACGGACAGAAAAAATTTACAACTCACGGAGGAGGTTTTGCAAAATGAGAGTGTACCATAACATTCCTGCCCTATTTACGTATAATTCACTGAGCACTACGAACGATCAGCTTCAAAAATCCATCAACAAATTGTCCACGGGTTTGAGGATCAACAGCGCCGCCGATGACGCCGCAGGGCTGGCCATCAGCGAAAAGATGCGCGGTCAGATCAGAGGCTTGGACATGGCCGTAAGAAATGCCCAGGATGGCATATCAATGATCCAGACGGCCGAAGGCGCATTGAACGAGACTCAGTCCATCTTGCAGAGGATGCGCGAACTGAGCGTTCAGGCCGCTAACGATACCTTGACGGCAAACGACAGGCAGGCCATACAGCTTGAGATAGACCAGCTAAAAGAAGAAATCGACAGAATCGCAAACACTACTCAGTTTAACAAGAAAAAACTGCTTGATGGTTCTGCTTCCATCCTATGGTCTACCGATACCCCCGACACCAAGGTCTTCGTCAGGGGCGGCTTGCGCCAGGTCGATGCTTATGGGCAAAAGACTGCTTTGGAAGGCAACTATAAGGTAACGATAGAGGCGCAGGAAATAGGCCAGGGCCAGGTTCTAAAAACCGACATATTCAAACTTAAGCACGGAAGCGCAGCGGAGATCGGCCAAGTAGCATCCTCAGACAGCAAGCTTTACGACATAGATAAATTCTGGGATGCCAACGGCAAATTCATGCTCGACGATCCCCAAACGCTTACCCTCGTTATGGGCGATGGACAACAGCGCAGCGTGACGATATATGCAGATGACACTCTGGCATCATTGGCTGAAAAACTGGGTGGAGCTATACAGGATATGCAGAGTGCCTATGTGTCTACGGCAGCTGTTACAGCAGGCAATCTAGTCCAGTATGTGGCCCCGGGGAGTGCTACTACATCTGGAAACCTTACCGTAGAGGGTACTATTGTCATATCCAGTGCCGTCGTAGGCAAGGCCGGGGAGATCACGTTTATAGGTGACGAGGACCTGCTTAAAGCTTTGAGCTTGAGCCAAGTCCAGGAAAGCAAAGAAAATAGGTTTACGGTTACCGTTACCGATGCACACAGCGGTGATTCGGTGGCTGAGGCCAGCGTTACGGGGAACCTGCTCGTCGGCATAGTCCACGAAAATGTCGATGTGGAGTTCAATAGCATGGCAGATGTAACTGTTTCTTGGTCAATTACAAATGGCAACTGGTCTTTTAAACAGATTAGTTCAGGACCAACTGATGCATTTACCACATATATCCATTTAGCCGACAATACCACAGTCTTTCAGATCGGGGCTAATGAAGGCGAAGATATGGGAGTTGACCTCGGCGATATGTCTGTCCGATCGCTGGGGATCCATCGCGTGTTGGTTACTGACCGCGAATCGGCTGCCCGGTCCATATCTATCATTGACGGTGCCATTGATAAGGTTTCTAGTCAAAGGGCAAAGCTAGGCGCTTACCAGAACAGGTTGGAACACACCATAAACAACCTGACCACTGCATCCCAGAACCTGACCGCTGCCGAAAGCCGCATCCGCGACCTCGACATGGCCCAGGAAATGATGAACTTTACTAAGCTGCAGATCTTGATGCAGGCCGGCAACGCCATGCTCGCCCAGGCTAACATACTGCCTCAGGCCGTGTTGCAGTTGCTGCGGTAACAGGTTAGTTAAAAACGCACAATAATTTGGGCAGTTACTCCTAGCCTTCGCAAGGGAGGAAACCTCCTCCCTTGCGAAGCGATTAAGCGTAGCAACATTTTAAAGCGCGGGTTTCCGTTTCGAGGAGGGTGCGTGTCATGAGCGTCGACGGCATCAGCAGGTTGAGTTCTTTCTCTCAGGGAAACAACGTACCAAAGGCAACTGAGACTAACCTTGAGGGAGCTGTTTACAAAGAAAGCATCAATTTTGAAAGAATACAAGCAAAAGCAAATGATGAAAAAAGTTTGCGGGAATACTCCAAAGAGGACATCAAATCCGCCATCCGCAAGGCCGAACAGATGGCTATTATCTTCGACCGAAGCCTTAAGTTCAAGTACATCGAAGAAGCCGACATCTACCAGGTTCACGTCATCGACCACGCCCACCACGACAAAGTTATCCGTAAAATTCCCCCTGACGAATTAATACATTTTATAGCAAGGGTGAACGAAATGATCGGCGCTCTTTTCGAGGCCAAGGTCTAAAATTCCGGGGTCAGGTCTTTAATCTTGAATTTTAGTTAAACAGGTTAACACAGTTGCTGAAAAATGTTTCATTTCCCTTTAAATAAACTGAGGCCTAAATTAAGGCTAAGCAAAACCAAGTTCTATTGAGCATTTTTGTGATATTGTCAGTTTGCAATGTAATATATATTGGGCTTTTTCTGTAATCTTTTTATCTAAATTAATCGAGTAAAGCAACATAGCCTGATTTTAAAGAATGTACAAGATTTTATGTTTTAATCCCGTTGCTAAAAATGATATCCGGCTATTCAGTTACGTTGCTGAAGATTTTATTAAGATGATGCAGTATTTGAGGAGGTTGGCTTGAAGCGAGATCATGGAAAGCATAAGGGAGCTTGAAAGAGGATTTGTAGACGCGGAAGAAAAGCTTAACAACGCTAAAGAGATCATTGTTTTTGGAGCAAGCAGCGGCGGCAAGAATGTTAAAGCATATTTGGAAACGTATATGAAACTTCGCGTTCATTATTTTGTCGATAACGATCCGGAAAAGTGGGATAAAAGCATAGATGACGTACCGATCATTTCTCCTTCGAGATTATTGGCTATTTATAGTTCATTTACCAATCCGCTGATATGTATCGCCAGCGATTGGGCAAAAGATATAGTACATCAACTGCGAGAGATGGGGGTAAAAAACTACATCGACATTAACTATTTAGGTAAAATGCAAGATAGTTCCGACCGTGAAAAACTCGCAAGTCATATAACAGAGTTGGAAAAGGTATGTCATTTTCTTGCTGATACTGAGTCAAAGGAAATTTTTCTCTCGGTTTTGGAGCATCGCAAATCTTTAGATCCTATCTGTTTAAGAGTTTCTGAGTACGATCAATATTGCCACCCCTTAATAGGTTTTGCGAGATGTAGGGTTTTATTTGATGTTGGGGCATGGACGGGGGATACAGCAATTAAATTTGCAAAACTTATAGATCAAAATGGTAAAATTGTGGCCTTTGAACCGACACCGCATAGCATGGCTAATTTATGTAAAAATATTCACGATGAAGGCCTTGAAAATAAGGTCATTCCGGTAGCTGCAGGAATAAGCGACAGAAACGGATATGCATGGATTCAGCTGAACCAGCACAGCAGTTCTAATTGCATTTCATCAACGGGTTCCGTGTTGGTCAACATCACAACCATAGACGATTTCTGCAATGAAGTCAATTTGGTGCCCAATCTGATAAAGATGGACATAGAAGGTAGTGAGATGGCGGCATTACGCGGGGCAAAGAATACCATTGTTAAATATGGCCCAGGACTTCAGGCGTGCATTTACCATCGCTGTGAGGATTTATGGGAAATTCCGCTTTTCCTCAAAGAACTTCGGCCTGATTATAAGCTTTATTTAGGGCACCATACTCAGAATCTTCGTGAAACTGTGTTATACGCTATGCGTTAAAAAATAATAAACTACGAAGATCTTTTAGTAAGAAGAATTAAATTGAAAGGAATATGATATATGAATATCCTGATGTGTACTACTTTTTTGCACGGCGGTGCAGGAAAGGTAGTTTGCGATTTATCTTGTAGTCTTTTAAATCGGGGCCACAAAGTGTTTGTTTTTGCTTCTAAGACCACATATCCTGGGTATGAACATTACGAAAAGTATCTAGAAGACCTACGACGTCAACATGTCTCAATAATCTTGTGCGATTCCACTTTTAAACGAGATATATATCAAAATATAAATGCCTCTATGGCTCTACGACAGTTATTGATAAAGGAAGATATAGATGTCATTCACTCCCATGCCGCAGTCCCAAGCATGGTGGCAATGATTGCCAGGTCAGGCTTAAATAGATACATTCCGATTTTACAAACTATGCATGGTTGGGGAATGAACAAAACTATGGAACAAGAAAAGATGGATGTTTTTTTACTCGATTGTGTTGACCAGGTCATAGCTGTTTCCAAAGGGGATTATATATTATTGAGATCATTAGGAGTGCAAAACCCTAATATGCGAGTACTCTATAACGGAATTTGTGAGTGTCTTAATTGTGAATATGAATATGATGATCCGGATTGGCAAAAACTGATTTCCCTTAGGCAATCTGGAGTAAAAATCATTGGTTGTATAGGAACTATTGGAAAAAGGAAAAATCAGGCTTTACTTGTTGATGCGTTAAATAAAATCCCATCAGATTGCGGAAAAATAATGGCCGTTTTTATAGGTGAAGGCGATATTGAAATGTTGCGACAGTTAGCTGATGAATTAGGCATAAGAGGCAGTGTTGTTTTTACCGGTTACAAAAAAGAGGCGTCCCATTTTTTAAAGCTTATGGATATGCTAGTGCTTCCTTCAGTGAGCGAAGGGTTGCCGTTAAGTTTAGTTGAAGGAATGCGAGAGAAAGTTATAAGAGTTGGTAGCAATATTCCAGGAATTAATGAAGTAATTGCGGATGGAGAAACAGGCTTTTTATTCCCAAGTGGGGATGCTGACTCCTTGGCCAGAGTATTGATTCACGTACTTGAGATGGATGATGCAGAAAAGAAACGGATTATCGATAAAGCATATGCCGATTTTAAAGCCCGATTTACGTTAGATAAAATGATAAGTTGTCACCTTGACCTATACAATGAAATGCTGAATAGGAGGATATAACTCTGGAAACTATGATGGGTTTTTGTAAGATTGTTTATTAAGTAAAGATAAAGTAACCATTATCGGCACCATTGCTTATCAAAAAATGCAACGGTGCCGATAATTTATATAGAATTTGTATGTGCATGTCATCGAGCAGGGGGATAGTTTTATGTATATGGACGGTAAGGTTATTTTAGTTACCGGGGGGACCGGGTCGTTTGGGAAAAAATTTACCCGCACGCTCCTTGAAACCCACAACCCCAAGGCTGTAAGGATCTTTTCTAGAGGAGAATATTTGCAGTACCAGATGCGCCAAGAGTTCGACGATGACCTTAGGCTAAGGTTTTTCATAGGAGACGTCAGAGACAGGGAGCGCGTATATCGTGCGATGAACGGCGTTGATATAGTCGTCCATGCCGCGGCCTTAAAGCAGGTCCCAACGTGCGAATACAACCCCATCGAAGCAATAAAGACAAACATCGACGGGTCGGCAAACGTCATAGATGCCGCAATAGATAACGGCGTTGAAAAGGTCATGGCCATAAGTACGGACAAGGCCGTGCAGCCCGTCAATCTCTACGGAGCCACTAAGCTTGTCGCGGAAAAGCTGTTCGTTCAGGCCAATGCCTACACGGGGAGCAGAAAGACTAAATTCAGCGTCGTTCGCTACGGGAACGTCGTGGGAAGCAGGGGAAGCGTGGTGCCTTTGTTTTTAACCCAGCGGGAAAAGGGCAGGATAACGCTTACCGACGAACGTATGACCAGGTTTTGGATCACCCTGGAGCAGGGAGTGCGTTTCGTCATCGACAGCATCGGCAGGATGCAGGGCGGCGAGATTTTTGTGCCTAAAATTCCAAGCATGCGCTTAGTTGACCTTGCTGACGTCCTGGCTCCGGGGATATGCAAGGAGACCATAGGCATACGTCCGGGCGAAAAACTTCACGAATGCCTGATTACGGCAGAAGAGGCAAGACACGCCAGGGAATATGACGGCTTTTACGTCATCGAACCGGAGCATTCCTTTTGGAAGAAAGATGACGGCGACGGCGGTAAACCTTTGCCGGACGGTTTTTGCTATACCAGCGACAGCAACGGCTGGTGGCTTACGGGAGAAGAACTTAAAGACATGGTCGAAAGCCTGGACGATTACGCAAAGCAAGGCAAGGTGAATTGAGCTTGGACGATAAAAATACTTTAGCTGTAGAGGGAGGTAGTCCCGTAAGAAATACGCTCCTGCCTTACGGCCATCAGTGCATAGACGAAGGCGATATAAAAGCGGTCGTCGACGTGCTGCGCTCGGATTGGCTGACCACAGGGCCCAAAGTGGCGGAGTTTGAAAAGCGCTTTGCCGAAATGGTGGGGGCTAAATATGCCGTCGCCGTAAACAGCGGTACGGCAGCGCTTCATGCTGCAGCCTTTGCTGCAGGCATAGGTCCGGGAGACGAGGTCATAACGACGCCTATGACATTTGCTGCAAGCGCAAACTGCGTGCTTTACTGTGGGGGACGTCCCGTCTTTGCCGATGTTGAGGCCGACACGCTGCTTTTGGATCCTTCCTCGGTGGAGTCGAAGGTCTCGCCCAAGACGAAGGCCATAATAGCAGTAGATTACGCGGGTCAACCCTGCGATTATGACGCCTTAAAAAAACTTTCCGATGAACACGGTCTTATCCTCATAGCCGATGCCTGTCATGCGCTGGGTGCTACATACAAAAACCGTAAGGTTGGAACGCTTGCCGATATGACCGTTTTTAGCTTTCACCCCGTAAAGCATATAACTACAGGTGAAGGCGGGATGGTTATAACAGATAATCCTGAATTTGCCGTAAAATTGCGCGCCTTTAGAAACCACGGCATTACCACGGACCACAGACAGCGCGAGGCTAACGGCTCATGGTTTTACGAAATGGCCGAACTGGGCTACAATTACAGGTTACCCGACATAAACTGCGCCTTGGGATTAAGCCAATTAAAGAAGCTCGATAAATTCGTGGCAAGAAGAAGGCAAATAGCTGCCCTTTACGACTCGGCCTTTGCTGATATGCCTGCACTTTCTCCATTAGCCCAGCGGGACGACAGGAAGTCTTCGTATCATCTTTACGTAGTTAGGCTTAATTTAAGCAAGCTTAACGCGAATCGCCAGCAGGTCTTTGGCGCCCTGCGGGCCGAAAACATCGGCGTTAACGTGCACTATATTCCCGTTTATTGGCATCCTTATTACAATAAGTTGGGTTATGGAAAAGGTTTGTGCCCTGTGGCGGAGAAAGCTTACGAAGAAATCGTTACGCTTCCCTTGTTTCCTGCGATGAGCGACAGGGACGCCGAGGATGTCATTAGGGCGGTTAAAAAAGCGCTTAGCGCGTACGCTGAGTAAATTAAGCATTTTGGGGTGAATGGATATGACTCGCATAGTAGCTATAGTTCAAGCCCACATGGGAAGCACGCGCCTTCCGGGCAAGGTGTTAAAGGATTTGGCAGGAAAACCCATGCTTGCAAGGGTCGTAAACCGCATGCGAAGGGCTAAGTTGCTGGACGAGGTCGTCGTGGCAACCACGACAAAACCCGGAGACGATGTCCTGGTAGATTTGTGCAAAAGCGAAGGCTGGCCCTGGTTTCGGGGAAGCGAAGAGGATGTGTTGGACCGTTATTACAGGGCAGCAAAACAGTTTTCTGCCGATGTGGTCGTTCGCATCACATCGGACTGTCCTTTGATAGAGCCTGAAGTTACTGATTTGGTGATTAAAGAATTCATCGAGGCAAAACCGGATTATGCCCATACCCGTAATTATCCGCGCGGACTTGATACTGAGGTCTTTGGCTTTGACGTTTTGGAGCGAATATGGCATGAGGACAAAAACCCCGCCTGGCGCGAGCATGTTACGCCTTACATTTACCGCCATCCAGAAAAATTTAGCATAAAGGCCGTTTGCAACGACGAAGATCTGTCTTTCATGCGCTGGACGGTGGACACCCAGGAAGACCTGGAATTTGTCCGCCGTATTTACGACCACTTTGGGCACGATTTGTTCTCCTGGCGCGAGGTGCTAGATTTGCTAAAAGAACACCCCGAATGGCTTGAGATCAATAAACACATCGTACAAAAGACACTGCCATGAGTTTAGGTAATGGTGTTTTGTTGGTACGCGTCGACTCCGGCATAAATATGGGCAGCGGCCATGTAATGCGCTGTCTTGCCTTGGCTCAGGCTTGGCAGGATGGTGGTGGTGATGTGGTATTTGTCTTGGCAACGGAATCGCTTAACGCAGAGGCAAGACTCACCGCCGAGGGGTTTGAGGTCGTTTATATAAACGCGAAGCCCGGCAGTGCGGAGGATGCACGTTTGACGACGAAGCTGGCGCATAAATTTGGGGCCTCATGGGTCGTTGTTGACGGATATCATTTTGGCGGAGATTATCAAAAGATCATAAAAGAAGCAGGCCTAAATCTTTTGTTCATCGACGACTACGGACATGCAGACTATTACCCGGCCGACATAGTTTTAAACCAAAACATACATGCCGACGAAGATCTTTACCGAAACAGGGCTTCCTATACGAAACTTCTGCTTGGAACCCGCTACGTGCTCTTAAGGCGTGAGTTTTTAAGGTGGCAAGGTTACAAGCGGGAAATACCAGAGATTGCCCGAAAGATGCTTGTCACGATGGGGGGAAGCGACCCGCAAAACGTCACGCTAAAGGTGCTTCAGGCGTTAAAGAATATCGACATAGACGGCTTTGAAGCCGTTTGCGTAGTCGGTGGCAGCAATCCTCATTATGATGCCTTAAAAGATTTTGTTGAGACCGCAAATTTGCCTGTTCGCATCGAAAGAGACGTTAAAGATATGTCCCAACTGATGGCCTGGGCTGATGTGGCTATAACTGCAGGAGGCACAACCTGTTGGGAGCTGGCGTTTATGGGGGTGCCGTTCGTTGGATTGAGTCGCGCGAAGCAAGAGGCAATTTTATTACAAGAAACTACCCGTATAGGCATGTCATTGAACATGGGTGAACATCAGAATCTTGAGCCATGTGATATTAGTGAGGTATTAATGCGTTTGATCAAAGACAAAAGACAGCGCTCGACAATGATCTCTATTGGGTGTTTAAACATAGACGGATTAGGTTTTCAACGACTTATCAAAGCGATGAATGAGGGTGAAATTTGATATGAGGTGGAATGGGAAAAAAGTATTGATTACAGGTTCTATGGGAATAATAGGAAGAGCGCTTGTCAGCCGATTGGTTTCGGAGAGCGCTCAACTTTTGTCCGTGGATATAAAACCTACCAACTGGAGCGATAATTCTATAAAGCACGTTCAAGCAGACCTTTCAAAGGTAATACCTGATGAATGCGCTTCATTTGGGCCTGAGGTGATCTTTCATCTGGCAGCTACTTTTGAAAGAACGATAGAAAGCCCGGGCTATTGGAAGACCAGTTTTGACAACAATGTTTTAGCCACGCACAGGTTGCTGGAAAAGGTATCTTCATTGGATTCTCTTAAGCTGTTTGTCTTTGCTTCCAGTTATTTGATATATGATCCCAAGTTGTATATGGGAGCTATAGAAGTTTGCAGTTTAAAAGAGACTGATCCAATCGCTCCAAGAAACCTGGTGGGTCTTGCCAAATATTTCACGGAGAGGGAGTTAAGTTTTCTAGAAGACACAGAGAGGCAATTTCGAGCAGTTTCCGCGCGTATTTTTAGGGTATATGGTCGAGGCTCGCGCGACGTCATTTCTCGATGGGTTCGCGCTGGATTGCGAGGAGAGCGAATTGAAGTTTTGGGGAAAGACAGCCGATTTGATTACATTTATGCCGATGATGTGGCCGAGGGCCTGATTAAACTCGCCGAATCGCAAAATGCCGAAGGCATTGTTAACCTAGGTTCAGGCAGGTCTAGAAGCATTGGCGAAGTAATCGATATTTTGAAACAAAAGATAGGTACCTTGCAGATTAACGAAATTGCTTCTGATATTCAGAGGGAGTCAAGCCAAGCAGATATGTCTCTGTTTAATAAGATAACAGGCTGGGTTTCCAGCACGACGCTCGAAGAAGGCATACAACAAATTGTCGAATATGAAAGGAAGCTAGTGCGGAATGGACAATAAGTATAAAGTTTTATCCTGGCAACTAGAGGAACTGATTGCTCGATGAACGTCCTAATCACCAGCGTCTCCCGTAAGGTATCGCTCGTAAAAGCCTTTAGCCGGGCTTTAAGCGAAGAAGGCGGGGGAAAGGTAATAGCAATAGACGCAAGCCCAAAGTCCGCAGCGCTGTATTTTGCGGATAAGGCGTACATTGTCCCGACAGGTCTGGGCGAGGATTTTCGTGAGACGGTGCAGAATATTTGCAGGAAGAACGAGATAAAACTTCTCATACCTACAAGAGATGAAGAGTTGCCCTTCTTTGTCGGGGAGCGGGAAAGGCTGAACGATATCGGTGTATGCGTGATGGTTTCAAGCTCGCATGCTATTAAAATATGCCAGGACAAAGGCCTGTTCGTTGAATTTTGTTTGAAACACGGCTTTTCAGTGCCTAAAACTTATAAAGAAACGGATATAGTTTTTGATTTCCCCCTTTTTGTCAAGGACAGGTTTGGCAAGGGAAGCAAGAGCGCGTTTCGCGTGAATTCAAAACCTGAGCTGGATTACTTTTTAAACCGCCTAGAGGATCCAATCGTTCAGGAATATGTTGAGGCGCCGGAATATACCGTTGACCTGTTTGCGGATTTCGCGGGTAATATATTGAGCGTAGTTCCCCGTCAGCGACTGTCGATATTTGGCGGTGAGTCGTTCATAGGCAGAACGTGCAAAAATTGGGATATAATTAACGAATCGATGCGCTTGGCCAAAGCCTTAAATTTAATCGGCCATAACACTATTCAATGTTTCTTGCATAACGGACAGGTAAAGTTCATAGAAGTCAATCCCCGCTACGGAGGAGCGGCAAGCCTTGGCTTCGCTGCCGGTGCGTTTACGCCTCGAATGCTTGTGCGCCTTGTTTTAGGTAGAGAAGTCAAACCTTGTGTCGGAGATTTTAAGGATAATCTGCATATGCTTCGCTACACTGACGACATCTTTGTTGATGAAGATAAAATGAAACAAATTGCGCATCGAATAGATGAAATGTGAAAGGAGCCGGGGTAAATGGGTGCAACTTTTGCAATTAATAATCGTGATATAGGGCCTGGTTATCCTACCTACATAATTGCCGAGATGTCGGCCAACCACAGTCAGTCTTTCGAGCAGGCCGCAAAAACCGTACGCGCTGCCAAAGAGGCAGGAGCTGACGCTATAAAGCTTCAAACCTATACGCCCGATACCATGACCGTTAAATCAGATTCCTCCTTGTTTTGTCATAAATCCGGCAGCCTTTGGGAGGGCAA
>NZ_CALETC010000250.1:0-2423 GCF_937920065.1 Acetomicrobium mobile | reverse complement strand
CGATGGTCAGCCCTTTGAAGTGTTTGCTACTTTGGGGAAGTCTGGCAAAGATACACAAGCGCACACAGAGGCCTTGGGAAGGTTAATTTCATTGGCGCTGAGAAGCGGCATACCTATAGACGAGATAATAAAGCAGTTAAAAGGAATAGGAGGAAGTACTCCCTTTCTTGAAGGCGATTCTTTGATTTTAAGTTTGCCCGATGCAATAGCGAGAGGGTTGGAAAAGGCTTTGGGCAAATTGGTGGAAGTGCAAGAAGGAGGGGACATGTGTCCCGTTTGCGGTGCCCCATTAATTCACACAGAAGGATGTGAACGATGCATAAGTTGTGATTATTCTAAATGTGATTAGATGTATGTGAAGATATATAAAGATGAATGAGAACAAAAGTTTCGCTCAAATTATTTATGCCATATGGTGCGTAGTGTTTGTTTCAGTGGCGGTGTTTTTCTTTTTGGCCTGGCAAAACCATCACCGTTTTAAGCATCCTGATGTAGTCACGGCAAAACCCGCCCTGTACGTTGATGAGTTTCCTGCAGAAGGCTGGCTATTGTGGCAAGAAGAGGTTGTTAGTTCGCCGATAAAAGGCGTCCTTAAATTTGTGAACGGCGGCAAGGTGGCTAGGGTAGCTAAAGGCGAGGCCATTGCTGTCATAGAGGGCGCTGAACGAAAGGTGGTTTGGGCGCCAAAGGCTGGTTATTTTGTTCCAGCGCTGGATGGAGAAGAAGGCAATTGGAACTTTGCCAGAGTTTGGTTGGATTACGACAATTTGCCCAAATCGGCCAAAGCAAGAACTGTGCCACAGGGAGTTAACGCGCAAAAAGGGACACTCATCGGAAAAGTTATTCCTTTACCGCAGGCGTTGCGCTGTGTCTTTTACGTGTATTTGACGCCTAAAGTGAAAGAAAATCTGGAGAAAAATTTTCTGTGGATACGACTTGACGAAATGGACGTTCCATTTAGGGTCGAGGTGCTGACGAAAGAAATTTTAGGATTGAAGGCAAGGGTTAACATCGCCTTAACGCCATATTTTCCTGCTCATTTGACGATTGATCGCAAATTAAGCTTCCTGGTATACGAAGGCAGAAGGCACGGGGTGCTCGTTCCCGAAGAAAGCGTAATTTTTAGGAAAGGTAACCAAGGAGTGTATGTAGTTTCCAAGGGTTTGGCAACTTTTAAGGAAATAAAAGGCATTCCCATGGATGACAACATGTATTTCGTAGAAGAGGGCTTGCTTCCTGGGGAGATTGTAATATCGGACGGTGATAAGGCTAGAGAAGGGAGAGTTTTTCTATGGTAAGCCTTGATGTATACAATAATATCGAATTAGTGAAGTATAAAATTGCTGAAGCTGCAGCGAGTGTCGGCAGAGATCCTGATCAAATAAAGATAATCGCGGCCACAAAAGGTCAACCTTTGGAAGCCATGATCCAGGCTGTAGGGACCGGATACATTGATGGTATTGGCGAAAACAGAGTTCAGGAGGCTAGAGAAAAGAAAGAAAAATGGCCTAAAAACCTTAGCATTACTTGGCATATGATTGGTCATCTACAACGAAATAAAGTCAAATTTGCCGTTCAATTGTTCGATGTCATACAAAGTATCGATAGCGTTAGGCTGGCAGATATTTTAGAGCATCGATTAGAGTTATTGGGAAAGACTATGCCTGTGCTCATCGAAGTAAATATATCTGGCGAAGCCTCGAAGTACGGCGTTGAACCAGACCATGCTCGCGCATTGGCGGAGCATATTTTGGGCCTTTGTCCACATTTAAAATTAATTGGATTGATGGGTATAGGTCCTTTGACGGACGAGAAAAAAAGGATAAGATCGTCTTTCGCCCTGCTTCGCCGCCTAAAGGAAGAATTGGAAGAGGATCTTGGTGTAGAGCTTCCCGAATTATCCATGGGCATGAGCGATGACTTTGAGTTAGCAATCGCGGAAGGAAGCACCATGGTGCGTTTAGGTCGTGTAATATTTGGTCCTAGGAGAAATTAAACAAAGTTTACTTTAGGAGGAGGGAGGGGAATGCTTGAGCGGCTCCTGGCATTGTTGGGCATCACAGTGCAAAAAGAGGAAGATTTACTAGAAGAAGGCCTAGAATCAGATGAAGATGTTGACCGCACTCCACAATCGCGTATCAAGCAGGCTGCATTGGTGTTTTGCAAGGGTTACATGTGTGTGGAGCGAAGGGAAGATTTGGCGGAAGCTCTGCATAAGGGCAAGATTATTATAGTTGACTTGCGCAACGTTGATAAAGCCGAAGGACAAAGTACCCTCGATTTCATCTGTGGTGTGGCTTATGCTATGAGAGGGGTCGTCATGAGGATAGCCCCGGCGGTCTTTTTGGCTACACCTAATAGGAATCTCGTCGATTTATGGGAGGAGGAAAAAGAGGTGGCCCAAAACCATGAGTGAAGTTTTG
>NZ_CALETC010000249.1:0-4551 GCF_937920065.1 Acetomicrobium mobile | reverse complement strand
CCGCAACTAGATCCTATCAGGGGAATACCCCTATCCGAACTTCATCCAGGCGATGTTGTTTTCCTTGCAAATTGTGATGAAGAGATAGCTGCAAAGGTCTTTATGATACGACTATTAAAAGATGGCCGATATGAAGTCCACGGTACGATAGAGGAAGAAGACAAAGAGGTTTACTTCAGATTTGTAGCGCCAGGAGATATAAAGGTTAAGGCTCTGCAATCAGGCGTAAAAAGCGGTTTGGATGCCGGGTTAATATTGTCTTTATTGTTTGTAATTCTAGTGTTTATAATTGTTTTGTTCTTGCCTTTTTAAAAGGGCTGCCAAAATAACAACCGAAATGACTGCTATGTTAGTTAATTATCCCTGGTTAATATGGCAAAAATACTTTTTAGGTAAATCTAACCTAGGACGCACCGTTGTAAATGATCGAAATGCACTTTAATGCCAAGGCCTCCAAGCTAGAGATCATTAAGTCGGTATCCAGGTTGGTGGCTTTAAACGCCAGGGGAATTTCCGTACAAGCTGCTATGAACGGAAGATCTCTTTTCTCTTGCAACGAGGACAAAACCTTGGACAGCATGGATGCTGCCCCTCGCAAATCGTTTTTCTTCACTAGCTCGATGCATCCATGAACTTCCTCTTGTTCTTTTGGATCGGGCAAAAAAAGCTCAACTTCCATTTGCTTGGCGTACTTTTGATAAAGTTCGGTCTTTATGGTTCCATTGCTAGCGAGAAGCCATGCGCCAGAAGGTGACTTTTGCTTTGTTTGTTCCAAAGTCGAATGAACTATGTGGACCAAGGGCCTTGATAGTTGGTCTTTCATTTTATCAATGAAGTAGTGAGCGGTATTGCAAGGTACTGCCAGCAAATCAGCTCCCCAGGAAGCAAGTTTATTGAGACCTTCGAGCAGGTAGGGCGAGGGATCTTTCCCGCCGTATAATATCGCCTCGGTTCTATCCGGGATTTGTGGCCATGAAAGCAGAATGACTTGAGGGTGTTCCTGGTCACGACTTGCGGGCGCCAGTTTGGCCAATAAAACCATAAATTCTGCTGAGGCGGCAGGGCCCATGCCCCCCAATACACCGAGTGTCTTTTGAGGCGTCATGTTTTAAACCTCCCTTAATTTTTAGTTAATCCATATAGCAGCCAGCGTTAACGTCTAATACCTCGCCGTTTACGTAATCGTTTTCAATTAAGAATCTCACCGCATGAGCTATTTCTTCGGGTCTGGCCAACCGACCGTTGGGAGAAAGACTGGCGAGTCTTGCTTTATCTTCAGGAGTCAGAAGATCTGTGTCTACGGGTCCAGGAGCTACCGCGTTGACTTCTATGTTATGTTCTAATAGTTCTCTGGCCAGGTGGAAAGTCATGCCAAGTAGTCCTGCTTTGCTTGCTGCGTAATGAACCCCCATGGTGCCTCCGTCTTTTCCTGCCAGGCAACTTACGTTGACAATTTTCCCACCCTCGTTTCCTATCATATATGGCAAAACGCACTGGGTTAATATAAAGGCGCCTTTTAGGTTGACGTTTAAAACTTTATCCCAGTCTGCTTCGTCTATTTCAAGTAAAATAGCGTTTTCCCCAATAATGCCAGCATTATTGACAAGTATATCGATTGTATCAAAATCTTCAACTATTGCTTGAACACACTTACTAATTTCAACTTTATCAGTAAGATCCATCTTATAACATTGTGCCTTTCTGCCTAATTCTTCGATTTTCCTGGCTGTTTCAAGGGCATAAGCCTCGTTTTCGTTGTATGTAAAGGCGACGTGAGCCCCATGAGACGCCAATTCAAGGCAGATGGCCTTGCCTATACCTCTGCTTCCGCCAGTTATCAAAGCTACCTTATCCTGAAGCTTCACGGCGTTTCCTCCTTATATTCTATTTTAATTTTAATCAAAGAGATATGAATTACAATCCCAAGTATAATAAACCAAAGAGTTAATTTTTTGGTCGGAGGTCAGTGTCATGTTTAGGAAGGTTAAAAAAGTCACGATTCTACTCGTGTTTATTTTTTTTGCCTTGGTTTTTGTTGCTTCAAGTGCATTTGCTGACAGGGGGATTGTCTTAGCCCTTTCAGGAGGGGGCGCCAAGGGGTTGGCACATGCAGGAGTCATTAAAGCCCTCGAGGAAGAGGGAGTAAAGATAGCTGGGATAGTGGGAACAAGCATGGGTGCTATTGTTGGTGGTCTGGCTGCTAGTGGGTATGACGGTGCTGAGATAGAGCGGATATTTAGGGAGCTGGATTTGTACGAACTGTTTTGGGACGGCAAAGACGGCAATTCACCTTCATCGATGGAACGGCCAATTATTAGGCTAAGTTACGACGAAGAAAATCGAATAATGGGCAGAATGGGGATAATTGAGGGAAGGGATTTGTACGGGGAGATGTTGAAATATGTATCTTGTGTCAAAACTTATGACTTCATGAAATTTCCCATTCCCTTTGCTGCTGTAGCCACCGATCTTGAGACGGGCGAAATGGTTGTTATCACGAAAGGGAACCTTGCCTCTGCCATGAGAGCCTCCATGGCATTGCCAGGCATTTTCTCTCCGTGGCTATATAATGGCAAATTGCTCATCGATGGTGGTTTGGTGGCAAATTTGCCCGTTAGGGTGGCAAAAAATATATTTCCCGGTTATCCGGTTTTAGCAATAGATGTAACCGGTAAGTTGGTAAAAAAAGAAGAGATCCGCTCAATGATCGATGTATTGGGCCAAACTGTGGGGATAATGACTGCCAAAAACGTTGAAGAAGATTTGCAATACGCCGATGCTATCGTAAGGCCCGCTGTGGATGATATATCTTTGATGGATTTCAGTAATATAGACGAGTTGATCGAGCGTGGAGCCAGAGCCACATTTGAACAAATGGATCAGATAAAAGCACTTGTCGTAAAGATCGTTGACGATGAACAACCACTTAAAAATCCGATAGTAAAGGATGTCAGGCTGACTGGTATTCCCGACATACAAAAATCGTTCACAAGAGAAAGAAGATCATGGATGGGTCGGCCTTTGGACATGAAAGAAGTTAACAACACCCTTCTTGAGCTTTTAGAGCATGATCGCGTCGCCATGGCTGATTATAAACTCATAGAAGAGGACGGGAAGGTAATTGTGGAGTATGTGGTGAAAAGAAAACCTCAAAAAGAATATGCCTTTTCCGGCTATAGCACTAATATTTCTTCAGATAACAGGTGGGCGACATTGAAATACATGCAAAGGGATTTATGGGATTTGGGCGATGAGGCTCACTTGCAATTTTGGCTTGGGGAAAATTTCTTTGCGAGAGCCAGTTACGTTGGAAGCGAGGGAAGTAACTGGCGCTTCGAGTCAAGTTTGGCCTTTCAAGATTGGGAGATAACTCCAGAAAATTACGGCAAGGTCAACTGGAAAAGGTATTTTGCTTACCTAGGGTTTGATAACGTCGGTGAAGACTACATGTCTTTTAGCGGTGGTATTGCCTTCGATCATGTGGATGATGGCAAAGACGAGCACCACTGGGGGCCGATGGTTAAATTCTCGTATAAAAACAAAAAAGACGACAAATCCGCTGGTTATTTCGAAACTGAAGGGCTTTTTTGGTATCCAGAGGGAGAAACATTGCTAGGTCGCGTTGTCTTTGCGTCCTCTTTACCGTTAAGCGATGAGTGGAGGGCAACCATTTCTGGTGGGGTAGAAAAGGGAGATGCGAGCACGCCTGCGTGGGCTGCTTATTTGGGGGGTTATGGAGAAATGCTTGGTCGATTGGGACACCCCGTTATGGCAGAAAACGCTGCTTGGACTAGGGTGAGCGTGCAAAATACTTTTGCTAAAGGTTTGTGGGGTAAATTGGAACCCGAATTTTTTGGTGCTATCGGATATGCATTGGATGATGACTGGCGTAGGATCCAAGAGCTATGGGAAGTCGGAATAGGATTGAATATCCCCAACAGGATTATTGACTTAAGCGTATTTGCTTTATATGATGATCGTAGCGATTGGACCTTTGGCTTTTCAGTGGGGACGCCGCCTGTTTCTTATGGACCGGTGATGCCATAGTCCTACTTTAAATCTTGGAAGGATTCTTTGAAGTTGACAAACTGCTAAGTCCTTGTATAATCATTCTCACAAGCCGGTGTACATGGTCGGTTGCGGGGGGATAGCCAAGCGGTCAAAGGCAGCAGACTGTAAATCTGCCGGCGTCTGCCTTCGCAGGTTCAAATCCTGCTCCCCCCACCATTAGGCCGACTTAGCTCAGCAGGCAGAGCACTTCCATGGTAAGGAAGGGGTCGCCGGTTCGATTCCGGCAGTCGGCTCCAGGAAGTTAGAGGTCCGAGACGTTGGATATGTTTCGGATCTCTTTTAGTATGTTGCCGTGAATTATGACTACCGAGGACTTACTTACAGCTATGATTGAATGAGGGGAAAATTCTGTTAGTATTTGGATAATGTTACAGGCGAATGGATCAGTCAAGTGTCATTATCGGTTGCAATCTACGATTAGGATAAGGGAGGCTGACAAGCATGGCAAAGGCAAAGTTTGAGAGGGTAAAACCACATTTA